>JARXAU010000021.1 GCA_029865675.1 Rhodoferax sp. | reverse complement strand
GGGCAACCACCGCCGCACCGCGCCGCCCCTGCAGGTGCTGCGCACCGGCACCGACAACGTGCCCTTCAACGTACCCACCTTGCACAATCCTGTGGGGCCAACCAGCAACCACCGCAACGCCAGCACCGCTCCCATGGCCAGCCTGGGCGGTATGGGGGGCCACACCAGCTTAGGCACCAGCGCCGCACCGCAGACAGACTACGGCAATATGAGCACCCCCGCCGTATGGCGCGGTAACCGCACCTCGGCAGCGCAAAAAGTGGACGCGCTGTCGAGCGGCGGCATGGACGACTACGAGATTCCGGCGTTCTTGCGCAAGCAAGCCGATTGAACGTAGCCCCCACGCTTGTCACTGCGTGTACTGCGCTGCCCCCCGAGGGGGTGAATTCCCCTTGGGGCGGCCCGGCGGGGAATTAGTCGCCCCCCCCCGCTTGTCACTGCATGTACTGCGCTGCCCCCCGAGGGGGTGAATTCCCCTTGGGGCCAGGCGGCTAGCTATTCAATAACGCGCTTCGTCGCGCTACAAGTTCCGACATTTTTTGGTGGGTGATGCCTGCCGCCTACTTGGTACGGTTAGGGGCGAAAGGAAGTTAAGCTTCCCCAAAGACCGAAAGTAAGCAAAAAAACAATGTTCGAACAAACCTTCAAAAACATCGACGACATCCTGCACAAAGACGCGGGCTGCACCAGCGAGCTGGATTACACCGAGCAGTCCTCCTGGCTGCTGTTCCTGAAGTACCTGGACGCGCTGGAGGCCGACAAAGCCCTGGAGGCCGAGCTGGACGGCAAAAAGTACAGCTACATCATCGACAAGCCCTACCGCTGGGAAACTTGGGCCACGCCCAAGGGCGCAGACGGCAAGCTCGACCACAACACCGCCATGACGGGCGACGACTTGCGCGACTTCGTCAACAACAAGCTGTTTGCCTACCTGCACGGCTTCAAGCAACGCGCCAGCGGGCCGCAGACCATCGAATACAAAATTGGCGAAGTGTTTGGCGAGATCAAAAACCGCATCCAGAGCGGCTACAACCTGCGCGACGTGATTGAGCTGGTAGACGAGTTGCGCTTTCGCTCACAGACCGAAAAGCATGAACTCTCGCACCTCTATGAGACCAAGATCAAAAACATGGGCAACGCCGGGCGCAACGGCGGCGAGTACTACACGCCCCGCCCGCTGATCCGCGCCATGATCCAGGTGGCGGCGCCCAAGATCGGCGAGCGCATTTACGACGGTGCCTGTGGCTCAGCCGGCTTTTTGTGCGAAGCCTTTGACTACCTGCAAAGCCAGCCCAACCTGAGCACCTCGGACCACAAGACGCTGCAGAGAAGCACCTTCTACGGCAAAGAGAAAAAGAGCCTGGCCTACGTCATTGCGATCATGAACATGATCCTCCATGGCATTGAGGCCCCCAACATCGTCCACGCCAACACGCTGGCCGAGAACATTGCCGACATCCAGGACAAAGACCGCTTCGACGTGATCCTGGCCAACCCACCCTTTGGCGGCAAAGAGCGTAAAGAGGTGCAACAAAACTTCCCGGTCAAAACGGGCGAGACGGCGTTTTTGTTTTTGCAGCACTTCATTAAGTCGCTCAAGGCCGGTGGCCGCGCGGCCATCGTCATCAAAAACACGTTTTTGAGCAACACCGACAACGCCAGCGTCTCCTTACGCAAGCTACTGTTGGAGAGCTGCAACTTGCACACCGTGCTGGACTGCCCTGGCGGCACCTTTCAGGGCGCGGGCGTCAAAACCGTGGTGCTGTTCTTTGAGAAAGGCGCACCCACGCGCAAGGTTTGGTTCTACCAGCTGGACGTGGGCCGCAACATGGGCAAGACCAACCCGCTCAACGATGCGGACATGGCGCCCTTCATCGCAGCGCAAAAGACCTTTGCCGATACGCCACAGAGCTGGTCGGTAGATGTGTCAACGGTAAACCCCAGTACGTTTGACTTGTCGGTCAAGAACCCGAACGTCCTTGAGGCGGTGGCCCACCGCAGCCCGCAGGACATCATGGACGAAATTGCGGCGCTGGACGCCGAGGCTGCTGAAGTGCTAGCGTCGATTCGGGAGTTACTGTGATGCAACCACGGTGTCTAAAATTTGACGAACAGGAGCAACCCGTATGTCTGATCTAGTTCTTGCGTTGTCGCAACAGGCCCAGACACTATGTGTACAAGACCGGGCGCGCCTGGCTGAGTTGCTATTGGATTCGATTCACGTGAGCCCCGACAAGGCCATTGACGATGCTTGGGATGCAGAGCTGCTGCGCCGCATCAACGAGGTGGACCGCGGTGTGGCGGTGCTGGTGTCTGCCGAAGATGCGTTTGCACAGGTTCGACGTGCCATCCAGTGAGCAAACCCGTACGTTTTCATCGCGAGGCATTGCAAGAGCTTACTGCCGAGGCGGTGTACTACGAGTCCCAATCCAGCGGGCTCGGCGCGCGATTTGCCGGTGAGGTGGAAGCAGCAACCCGTATTGCCTCCGAGTTCCCCGAGATGGGTGCGCCGTACAAACATGGCACCCGGCGGGTCTTCCCCAGAAAGTTCCCGTTCTCTGTGGTGTACCGCATTCAGCCAGAAGAAATTGTCGTTCTGGCGGTAGCGCCTGACGCGCGCAAGCCGGGCTATTGGCGTGATCGGAAGACCAATGGCTGAGTATTTCACTGAATTTTTGACTGCTGCTGTCGCTACTGAATGCATAGCTGCTTGCGAATGCTCTGCTAGGGCTGGAGGTCGATTTGTCCTTTACGTTCCTCGCCGTGCGCTGGAATTGTCCGAATTTGAGGGTCGGTCATGAGGAGGGGGTGGGTGAAGAGTACATTGAGTGAGACCTGTGACATGTACCAACCTAAAACTATCACTTCGAATGAAATGATTCCTGACGGCCCTTATCCCGTTTTTGGGGCCAACGGTGCGATTGGTCGTTATGACAAATTCAATCACGAAGACCCGCAACTTTTGATTACCTGCCGTGGAGCAACATGCGGCTCAGTCAATGTTTCTGAGCCGATGTCGTGGATAACAGGAAATGCGATGGTTGTGCGGCCAAAGTCCGATAACCTCGACCTCCGGTTCTTGGAGTACATGTTTCGCGGCGGCATCGATATCACGCCTGCAATTACCGGAGCGGCCCAGCCACAGATCACCCGCACGAACCTAAACCCGATCGAGATTCGTTACCCGCTGGATTCTGAGGAACAGCAACGCATCGTCACCCTCCTCGACGAAGCCTTTGACGGCATCGCCACCGCCCGGGCCCATGCCGAGAAGAACCTGCAGAATGCGCGGGCCATTTTTGAGAGTCACTTGCAGTCGGTGTTTGACGAAGCTGCTGAAATTGGGGAGTGGGTGGTTCTGGCTGATTTGGCAACTGAAATCACAGACGGCGACCACATGCCTCCACCTAAGTCAATGCGGGGTGTGCCTTTTATCACCATTGGAAACATTGCCAAGGACACCCGTACTGTAGATTTTTCTGACACTTTTATGGTGTCGCGACTCTACTTTGATGGCCTAAAGCCCAACAAGAAGCCGCAAGTCGGGGACGTGCTTTACACAGTCACCGGGTCTTATGGCGTCCCTGTATTGATCACCGAGAGCCGCGAGTTTTGTTTTCAGCGACACATCGGACTTATTCGACCAAGGCCCGGAGTTAGCAGCGAGTGGTTGTATTACTTGCTGATGTCGCCGCAAGTTTTTAAGCAGGCAAATGAGGGGGCTACTGGGACTGCCCAAAAAACAGTCTCCCTCAAAGTTCTGCGTGGCTACAAGGTTCCAAAGGTGCCAATGGAAACTCAGCTATCCACTGTAGCCAAGCTCGATTCTCTTTTTGAAGAAACCCAACGCCTCGAATCCACCTATCAGCAGAAGCTCACCGCCCTCGAAGAGCTGAAAAAGTCCCTTCTGTACCGCGCCTTCTCCGGCAATCTCTGAGTCATGCCCCACATCGCATCCACGATTACCTCTACCGCCGCCGCCTCGCCATCGGTAGTCGGAATTGATGTAGGAGGGTCACGCAAGGGCTTTCACGCGGTTGCGATCAGTGGCGGCGACTATGCAAGCCATCTCGCTACCAAAGATGTAGAAGAACTTGCCCATTGGTGTCTCAACGTTGTTCGGGCGCGGGGCATCGCAGTGGATGCACCGTGCCGATGGAGCAAAGACGGGCGGGCGCGTCCTGCCGAGCGTCAATTGATGGCGAAGCGAATTTGGTGCTTCTCGACTCCAACACGACAGCAGGCACTGGTTCATCCCCGCAATCACTACGGCTGGATGCTGCAGGGTGAAGCGTTGTTCAAAGCGCTGGAATCAAACTACACCCTCTGTGGCGCGTTGGCTGCGGTGGACGAAAAGCCCTTTTGCCTAGAAACTTTTCCCCATGCAATCTCCTGGCATCTATCGCAAGGTCACGCGACCGCATCGCACAAACGCAGGCAGCGGGAGGAGCTTTTGAAGCGTGCCGATGTCGACACGACTCACTTGACGAATATAGACCTGATCGATGCCGCTCTGTGCGCCCATGTGGCCTACCTGGTCGCGGTGGGTTCGGCGTGCGTGACTTACGGCGAGGTCGAGACTGGCCTCATCATTGTCCCGGAATAAGAAAGCCAAGAAGGTTAATGCCGCATGAACGAAGCCGAAACCCGTGCCGACCACATTGACCCCGCGCTAAAGGCAGCAGGCTGGGGCGTGGCCGAAGGCTCGCGCATCCTGCGGGAGAAACAGTGCGAGATTACGCCGGGGCGACTGCTGGGTGGCGGCAAAAGGGCCAAGCCCGAGATTGCCGACTATGTGCTGGTCTACCGCAACACCAAGCTGGCCACCATCGAGGCCAAAGCCTGGGACAAGCCCTACACCGAGGGCGTCGGCCAAACCAAGAGCTACGCCGCCAAGTTGGCCGTGCGCTTTGCCTACGCCACCAATGGCCAGAAGATTTACGGCATCGACATGGCGACCGGCCTGGAGGGCGACTTGGCGCGGTATCCCAGCCCGGAAGAGCTGTGGGCGCAGACCTTTTCGGAAGCCGACACAGCAAATGCTCTTTGGCGCGACCGTTTTGCCGCCATACCGTTTGAAGACCAAGGCGGCACCTGGCAAGGGCGCTATTACCAAGACATCGCCATCACCCGCGTGCTGGAGGCTATCGCCGCCGGACGTGACCGCATTCTGCTGACACTGGCGACCGGCACTGGCAAGACTTTCATTGCCTTTCAGTTGGCCTGGAAGCTATTTCAAAGCCGTTGGAACCTGAAAGACTGGAAAGCGGACACCGAGCCGACTCGCCGCCCCCGGGTGCTTTTTCTGGCCGACCGCAACACGCTGGCCGACCAAGCCTACAACGCGTTTTCTGCGTTTGAGAACACCTCGCCCGGCTCTTTGGTGCGCATCGCTCCCGATGAAATCCGTCGTACCGGGCGGGTGCCGAAGAACGGCAATGTGTTTTTCACCATCTTCCAGACCTTCATGAGCGGGCCGGGTGATACGCCGTATTTCGGTGAATACCCGCCGGACTTTTTTGATTTCATCGTGGTGGACGAGTGCCACCGGGGCGGGGCCAATGACGAGGGCAACTGGCGGGCCATCCTGGACTATTTCGCCCCTGCGGTGCAACTGGGTCTGACGGCTACTCCGAAGCGCACGCTTAACGCCAATACCTATGCCTATTTTGGTGAGCCGGTGTATGTGTACTCGCTCAAGGAAGGCATTAACGACGGCTTTCTGACCCCGTTCAAGGTCAAACAGATTGCCACCACCCTTGACGATTACACCTACACCCCGGATGACGCAGTGGTTGCGGGCGACGTGGTAGCGGGCAAGCGCTACGTAGAGAGCGACTTCAACCGCATCATCGTGATCCCCGAGCGCGAAGCCTACCGGGTCAAGCTGCTGATGGGCATGATCGACCAGCGCGAGAAAACCATCGTCTTTTGCGCCACCCAGGCCCATGCCCTGATGGTGCGCGACCTGATCAACCAAAACAAGACCAGCACAGACCCGGTGTACTGCGTGCGGGTGACTGCCGACGACGGCGCACGCGGCGACGAGGCCCTGCGTGCCTTTCAGGACAACGAGAAGACCATTCCCACCATCCTGACCACCTCACAAAAGCTGTCCACCGGCGTGGATGCCCGCAACGTGCGCAACATCGTGCTGATGCGACCCATAGGCTCGATGATCGAGTTCAAGCAGATCATTGGCCGTGGCACGCGGCTGTTTGATGGCAAGGACTACTTCACGATTTATGACTTTGTACGGGCGCACCACCATTTCAATGACTCTGAGTGGGATGGCGAACCCATTGCGCCGGAGCCGTCTGACGAACCCACCGTAAATACCTGGGAGGTGCGCGAACCGCAACCCGACTACCTTCCCAAGGTGCCGGAAAAATCCGTGAAGGTGGAAGTGAAACTGGCCGATGGCAAAGTGCGCCAAATTCAGAGCATGACCGCCACCACCTTTTGGAGTGCTGACGGCACGCCGATGTCGGCAGCCCAGTTTCTGGAAAGCCTCTACGGCGTGCTGCCCGCGTTTTTTAAGGACGAAGACCAGTTGCGTGCGCTATGGAGCTTGCCTGACACCCGCCGGAAGTTGCTGGACGGCCTGGCTGAAAAAGGTTTCAGCAGGGAGCCACTGGCCGAGATGCAAAAGGTGATTGAGGCGCAGAGCAGCGATTTATTCGATGTGTTGGCCTTTGTGGCGTTCGCCCTGGCACCCCACACCCGCGCGGAACGGGCGGCTATGGCCCAAGCGGAAGTGCATCAACAATTCACAGACAAGCAACAGGCGTTTGTGGATTTCGTGCTGGCGCAGTACGTAAAAGAAGGCGTCGAAGAACTTGACGCGGAAAAGCTCGCGCCGCTGCTGCGCCTGCGGTACCACAACGCCATTGCAGATGCGGTGGCCGATCTTGGAAGTACTGAGCAGATCCGCAAGCTGTTTGTGGGCTTTCAGCGTCACTTGTATGAGGTGCGGCGATAAGTTCTGCGTAACCCTGCGCTTCTCGCTTGCGAAGCTGGAGTTAGTCCCTTTCGGCCCCCGCTACTTTTACAATCCCCCCGTGCTTCAACAAAGAACTCTCAAATCCATTACCCGCGCAGTCGGCGTCGGGTTGCACAGCGGTCAGCGCGTAGAAATCACCTTGCGCCCGGCCGCTCCCAACACCGGCATTGTGTTTCGGCGCGTAGACCTGCCCCACCCGGTGGACATCAAGGTGAGCACCGAGGCGGTGACCGATACGCGCCTCGCCTCCACGCTATCGGTCGGCGGGGCCAAGGTGCACACGGTGGAGCACCTGATGTCGGCCTGCGCGGGCTTGGGCGTGGACAACATGGTGGTGGACATCACGGCCGAAGAGGTGCCCATCCTGGACGGCTCGGCCGCCTCGTTTGTGTTTTTGCTGCAAAGCGCGGGCATTGAGATGCAAAACGCGCCGCGCCGCTTTATCCGCGTCAAGGCACCGATTACCGTGCGCGAAGGCGCGCCGGGCAACGAGAAGTGGGCGACGCTGGAGCCGTTTCACGGCTTCAAGCTAAGCTTTGAGATTGATTTCAATCACCCGGCGGTGGACTCCACCGGCCAGCGCGTGGAGTTCGACCTGGGCGTGGGTTCCTACGCCCGAGACATCGCCCGCGCCCGCACCTTTGGCTTTACCAAAGACGTGGAAACGATGCGCGCCAACGGCCTAGCCCTGGGCGGCGGCCTAGACAACGCCATCGTGATGGACGACTACAAGGTGCTTAACGCTGACGGACTGCGTTATGACGATGAGTTCGTCAAGCACAAAATTCTCGACGCCATGGGCGACCTGTACATCGTGGGCATGCCGCTCTTGGCGCACTACCGCGCGCACCGCTCGGGCCACGCGCTCAATAACCTGCTACTGCGCCAGCTCAACGCTCAGCCTGAGGCCTGGGAAGTGGTCACGTTTGAGGAAGACCGCCGGGCGCCAGCGGGTTTTGCGCAGCTGGCGCCTCAGTGGTAGCCAGCGCCAGCGGGCGCAATACCCGCACTTCTTGACCACGCTGTTGGGTCGCCACCCCGCTCGGCAAGGGCTCCAAGAGGCGCACCTTGCTTTTCTGTGCGCTTGCGCACAGAAGTCTGACACCCCTTGCCTTAGGCTTGACCAGCGCGCACCTTGGGGTTGCGCGCCATTGCAAACTCGGTCCACACAGCAAAGGGAATACCATGAACAAAGAGCACATTGAAGGCAAGGCCAAAGAGGTACTTGGCAAGGCACAGCAAGAACTGGGCAAAGCCATTGGTAGCAAAAGCCAGCAGCTGCAAGGTTTGAAAAAACAAGTAGCAGGCCGGGCAGAACACATGCTAGGCGACGCCAAAGCCGTTTTGAAAGACGCTGCCAAACGGTTCTAAGCCGGGACGCAGGGCTGATGAGTGACAGAGGGCGCGGCCAGTAGTCCGCTAACGGCTGCGCCCCGACTTGTAGCTGCCCTCGGCCGACCCGATGCCCTCGGCTCGGGCGATGCGCGCCATGGCCGCCCCCGCGTGCGCATGGGTGATGGCTAAACCCAGGGCGTCGGCGGCATCGGGGCCCGGCAGGCCCGGCAGATCCAACAAGCGCCGCACCATTTCTTGAATTTGGGCTTTGTCGGCGCGACCATAGCCAACCACTGCCTGCTTCATTTGCAGCGCGGTGTATTCGGCAACAACAAGGTGGGCGTGCACCAGCGCAGTTACCAGGGCGCCACGCGCTTGGCCCAAGAGCAAGGTGGACTGCGGGTTGACGTTGACAAAGACAATTTCAATCGACGCGCAGACGGGTTGGTAGCGGGCAATGACTTCGCCAACGCCATCGAACAGCACCTTCAGGCGCGCGGGCAAGGCCTTGGTGTCCAGGTGGTGGGTGGTGATGGTGCCACTAGCCACGTACCGCAGAGCCGCGCCCTCTTGGTCAATCACGCCAAAACCAGTGGTGCGTAGACCGGGGTCTATTCCCAAGATTCTCATAGCGCGGCGCTGGGCAGGCGCGCCTCGGGCATGCGGGCCAAAATAACTTGGGCGCGTTCGCTCAAATAGGGTGAATTGGGCAGCTTCTCAAAATAGCGCGGGCGCGGCAACATCACTGCCAAACGCGCCGCCTCGTAGGCGCTGAGCTGGGCTGCGCTCTTGCGAAAGTAGTGCTGGGCTGCAGCCTCGGCGCCAAACACGCCAGCACCCCACTCCACGTTGTTGAGGTAGATCTCCAAGATGCGTTGCTTGCTCAGCATGTTTTCGAGCAGCAGCGTAAGCACCACCTCTTGCGCCTTGCGCAACAGCGTGCGCTCGCCCGATAGCAACAAATTTTTGGCCAATTGCTGGCTGATGGTGGAGCCGCCCACCACCTTGGGCGCACGGGCATTTTTAGCAGTCTTGGCTGCGGCCCGGTCTTCGGCTTTGGCGTTTTTGGCCCATGCTTTTTCCAGCGCGGTCCAATCAAGCCCACCGTGGCTGCTGAAGCTATCGTCCTCAGAGGCAATCACTGCGCGTTTTAAGTGAACGCTGATC
>JARXAU010000105.1 GCA_029865675.1 Rhodoferax sp. | reverse complement strand
GGGCGGCTTGACCGAGGGCACCGAGACGCTGGCGTTTTTTGCCGCCTGTTGCCTCTGGCCAGCGCACTTTGCCGCACTGGCATATGGCTTTTCGGTGCTCTGTGCATTGACGCTTGCAAGCCGCATCGTGTGGGGCATGCGCACTTTTTCAAAGGCCCACCATGACTGACTCCGCCCAGCCCTTAGACGATGTGGCGAGGGTGGTACGGCGCTTGACGCCAGGTTGGCGTGTAGGCGCGCTGCTGGCAGTGGCAATCGCCCTGTCCCTTTGGTGGACGTTGGCACCTGGTGATGCGGCGATTTTGGATGCCGTCAAAACTCGCCACAGCGAGCTGGTGAGCTGGCAACAGAGCGCGCCCTGGCAAGCGCGGGCGGCGTTTTTTGCGGTTTACCTTTTGGCTGCGGTGTTGGCCATGCCTGGGATTTCGGTGCTCACACTGGCCGGGGGGGCGGTGTTTGGCCTGGGATGGGGAATATTGCTGGTGTCGTTCGCGTCCAGCCTGGGGGCTACGCTTTCGTTTTGGCTGGCCCGCTACTTGCTGGGCGACCTGCTGCGCGCCCGCATGGGCCCGCGCTTATTGGCGGTGCGCAGCCGCTTGGAGCGCGAGGGCGCGCTGTACCTCCTCAGCCTGCGGCTCATTCCGCTGGTGCCTTTTGGCGCGATCAACCTGCTGATGGGCCTCACCGATATGCGCAGCCGCACTTTTTATGCCGTCAGCCAAGTGGGCATGTTGGCCAGTACCGTGGTGTTTGTGACGGCGGGTCAACAACTCGCCAGCATCCGCAGTGCAAGCGACGCGCTGAGCCCGGCGCTTTTGGGAGTGCTGGTTGGCTTGGGTTTGCTGGTGGCCTTGCTGCCAGGTCTGGCCACCATGGGGCTCGAACGCCTTCGCCTGCGCAAGCTGCTTGCACCCTGGCGCAGCCAGCAGCCGCGTCAGTTCGATACCAACTTGGTGGTGATTGGCGCGGGCGCCGGCGGCCTGGTGTCGGCCTATGTGGCTGCCACGGTGGGGGCCAGGGTCACGCTCGTGGAGGCCCGCGCCATGGGCGGCGACTGCCTCAATTACGGCTGCGTGCCCAGCAAGGCGCTGATTCAAAGCGCCAAGGTGGCGCAGCAACTGCGCAGTGCCGACCAGTTTGGGGTTCAAGCGCAGCCGGTCGCACTGGACTGGCCCGCCTTGATGGCGCGGATTGCAAGTGTGATTGCCAGCATTGCGCCCCACGACAGCGTGCAGCGCTACACCGACGTGGGGGCGGACGTGCTCCAAGGCCACGCCCACATCGTCAGCCCCTGGGTGGTGGAAGTGACCCGGCCCGGCCAGAGCGCGCAACGCATCCGCACCCGCAGCATCGTGATCGCGGCAGGTGCGCAGCCGGTGGTGCCAGACCTGCCGGGACTGAACCATGTGGGTTTTGCCACCAGCGACACGCTGTGGGCACAGCTGGCGGCGTTTAGCGCGCTGCCCCAGCGCATCGTGGTGCTGGGTGGCGGCCCCGTGGGCTGCGAACTGGGCCAGGCTTTTGCCCGCTTGGGCGCGAGGGTGACCCTTGTGGAGGCGGGCACCCGCCTGCTGGAGCGCGAAGACCCGGACGTGTCAGCGCTGGTGCAGGCGGCACTGGAGCGCGACGGCGTGCAGGTGCGTACGGCCCACACTGCGCTGCGCTTCCGCCTCGGCTGCGGTGAGGCAGGCGGCACCGGTGAAAAAAACATGGTCATGCGCAACACCGAGACTGGGGTAGAAACAGCACTGCCGTTTGACCTTCTGCTCGTCGCCGTGGGCCGACGTGCGCGCCTGAGCGGCTACGGGCTCGAAGCGCTGGGGCTGGATGTTGAGCGCACCGTGCCCACCAACTCTTATTTGCAAACCGTGTTTCCCACCATTTACGCCGCAGGCGACGTGGCTGGCCCTTACCAGCTCACCCACGCCGCCGCGCACCAGGCCTGGTACGCCACGGTCAACGCCTTGTTTGGCAGCTTCAAACGCTTTGCGGTGCACTACCGCCATCTGCCCCAAGCCACCTTTGTGGCCCCGGAAGTGGCGCGGGTGGGAGTGAACGAGCAAGAGGCACAAACCCAGGGCGTGGACTACGAAGTGACCCGCTTTGACCTGGCCGACCTGGACCGCGCCCTGTGCGACGCGGGCAGTGCGCCACCCTCGGGTTTTGTCAAAGTGCTGACCGCACCCGGCAAAGACCGCATTCTTGGCGCAACCATCGTCGCCCCCCAGGCCTCCGAGATGCTGGCCGAGTACGTGTTTGCCATGCGCCACGGCCTGGGCTTGAAAGCGATTTTGGGCACCGTGCATGCGTACCCGACCTACAGCGAGGCCAACAAGTACGTCGCCGGTGTGTGGCAAAGGGCCCACGCGCCGCAGCGGCTTTTGTCCTGGGCGCGAACGTTTCACACCTGGCGGCGGGGCTGAGAAAGAGGCCCACGCCAGCAAGCGCTCCCTGCCGAGATCAGAGTCGGCCTCGGCGTGGTGGGTGTAGCAGACGTCACAGCCCATGGGCACGCCCAGCAGCTTGCCGCAAAAGTGGTCTTCCAGCCCGGCGCGGAGGATTTGCTTGCCGTTGTAGAGGTATTCCGGGCCAATAAAGCCCACCACGGTGTTGACCAGCAGGGGCTGGTAGGCGCCCGCCACGGCGTAAGCGCGGGCTTCGATGGTTTGCTGATCGCAGCCGTGGTTGGCGTTGGCCGACAAAGCGCTGCCCTGGCCGGTCTCGAAATACACCGCGTGCTGGTCGCGCGTGCCGTCGTCGAACAAGGCACCGCGCTGCAGCGCCAGCGCGGTCTGGCGGGCTTGGGTCAGCACTGAAAAATCGATGCCAAAGCTGCGGTTGGTGCCCTCGGTGCCGCCAGTGGACTGAAACACCAGATCAACCGGCGCACCACGCGCCATGGCCTGCAAGGTATTGGTGACCTGGGTGAGGATGCAGGACTGGGTGGGAATGGCGTAGCCGGGAATCACCTCGTCGAGCATGTGCAAGAGTCCCAACACCTGGGCTACGTGGTCCGTGGCGGGGTTGATGCCGATGACGGCGTCCCCGCAGCCGTGCAGCAGCCGTGCAGCAGCCCGTCGAGCAAGCCGGCGGCAATGCCTGCGGCGGCGTCCGTTGGGTGCTTGGTTTGCAGGCGTGTGGCCAGGCGTTGGCGAGGCACAACGCCGTGCAACGCCGCCCCAAAAAACCCCCAACTTCGTACCAGAGGCCGCGACGGAATACGGCTTTTGGGCACTTTGGCCACTTCTCACAAGACTTTCAGGCGCTTTTTCAAGTGCGGCGGTCGGACACGCTGGTAATCAACAATCGTCCGCGATCCGCCGTATTGCGCGGCCTCACCCGCAAGCAGCAACAACCTGAAAGAACTTTCATGATTGGGGGTGTTGCACGCCCACATGAAAGTGAGCCATCAAGGCATTAGCACTCAAGCCAGTAGAGTGCTAATATTGGGCCATCGGACACAAGGAGTTCTTCAATGTCTTCTGCAATGGGATCGAATACCGCGCTCGCTACCGCCAACCCCTGGTCTCTGGTGCCGCCGCTGGGCAACCTGGACGCCTACATCTCTGCCGCCAACCGCCTTCCCATGCTCACGCTGGAAGAAGAACAGCGCTTTGCCCGCCAGTTCAAAAACGACAACGACCTCGACGCCGCAGGCAAACTGGTGCTCTCGCACCTGCGCTTGGTGGTGTCGGTGGCGCGCCAGTACCTGGGCTACGGATTGCCCCACGGCGACTTGATCCAAGAAGGCAATGTGGGCTTGATGAAGGCCGTCAAGCGCTTTGACCCCGACCAGGGCGTGCGCTTGGTGAGCTACGCGCTGCACTGGATCAAGGCCGAAATCCACGAATACATCCTGAAAAACTGGCGCATGGTCAAGGTGGCCACCACCAAGGCGCAGCGCAAGCTATTTTTCAACCTGCGCTCCATGAAGCAGCGCTTCAAGTCCGACGACGCCGCCGCCGACATGGCGACCCACCGCGACACGCTCAGCCCCGAGCAAGTGGATGCGATGGCGCGCGAACTCCACGTCAAGCCCGAAGAAGTGCTGGAAATGGAAACCCGCCTCTCCGGCGGCGACGTGCTGCTTGACCCCATGGCCTCCGAAGATGGCGAAGACGCCTATGGCCCGATTTCTTACCTGACCGACAGCAGCCACGAGCCGCTGGCAATGATCGAGGCACATCGCCGGGACATCCTGGCGTCCGATGGAATCAGCACCGCGCTGGATGCGCTGGACCCGCGCAGCCGCCGCATTGTGGAAGAGCGCTGGCTCAAGGTGAATGACGACAGCTCAGGTGGCATGACGCTACACGACCTGGCCGCCGAATACGGCGTCAGCGCCGAGCGCATCCGCCAAATCGAAGTCGCAGCCATGAAGAAAATGAAAACCGCGCTAGTCGATTACGCTTAAAACTGATCGCTCCGACACCCCTACCCTGCTGCAGGACAGCCCTGCGGCATTTTTCTGGGCTGCGTTCAGCGCATCAGCACGCCAATGTCCGCAGCCAACACGGACGCACCGCTGCCGTATTGGGTAAACAAGCGCAACTGGCCCTTGGTGTCGTAGATATAGCTTCCCGCCGAATGGTCCATGGTGTAGCTCGTAGGGGTGGCACCAGGCACCTTTCTGTAGTAAATCTTGAAATCCTTTGCAACGGCTTCGAGAGACTCGGGGGCCGGGCGCAAAGCCAAAAAGCTAGGATCAAAATTGGCCATATAGGCCTTGAGCAACGTGGGCGTGTCGCGCTCCGGATCCACGGTCACAAACAGGGCCTGCAAACGCTCACCGTCCTTTCCGAGCAACTTTTTCACCTCAGCGAGCTCTGCCAGCGTGGTGGGGCAGACATCGGGGCACTGGGTGAAACCAAAAAAAACCACTACGACTTTGCCGGCAAAATCGGGTAGGCGGCGCACCTGACCGTCTTGGTCAGGCAGCGCAAAGTTTTTGCCGTATTCCGCACCGGTGATGTCGATGGAGCTAAACATCGGTTTTTTCTCGCTACAGCCGGCCAAAAACGCCCCGGACAAAAAAGCTCCCAACAACGCAGCGCCCAAGCGCCGACGCGTCAAACCAAGGTCCGAAAAATAGGTCATAGCAAGTAATGGTCTAGCAGCAAGGCGGCAAATAGAACGCTCAAATGAATCAAGGAAAAGCGAAACGTCTCACGCGCCAAAGCGTCCGAGTAGTTGCGCATCAGTCGCCAGGCATAAATACAAAACCAAAGGCTCAACACCACTGCGGTTGCGAGATAGAGCCATGAGCTCATGCCCAGCATGAAGGGCAACAGGCAAGCCGCAAACAGCACCCAGGTATAGAGCAATATCTGAAGGCGGGTGAACTCGCTACCGTGGGTAACGGGCAGCATCGGAAGGCCGGATTTCCGGTAGTCCTCCACCCGGTACAAGGCCAGGGCCCAGAAATGGGGCGGCGTCCACAAAAAAATAATCAAAAACAACACCAGGGCCTCCGGACCCACGTCGCCGGTCATTGCCGCCCAACCCAAAACCGGTGGCATGGCGCCCGAAGCCCCACCGATTACGATGTTTTGCGGCGTAAGCGGCTTGAGAATCACGGTGTAAATCACCGCGTAGCCTACAAACGTAGCAAACGTCAGCCACATGGTTAAGGGGTTGACCCAAACATACAGAAGGACGGAACCCGTGAGCCCAAGAACGGCCGAGAACCACAGCGTTTGGGTGTTGCTGAGCTCACCTCGCGCCGTTGGACGCCAAGACGTGCGCTTCATTTTGGCGTCGATGTGCTGCTCCACAATGCAGTTGAAGGCTGCGGCAGCACCTGCGACCAGCCATACACCCACGCAAGCCATCAGCGCCGTAAACAGCTGCGAGAGCGTCGGAACACCGGGCACTGCCAACACCATTCCAATCAAGGCGCAAAACACGATCAACTGGATGACGCGCGGCTTGGTCAGCGCATTAAATTGGCGCGCGATGGACAACCAAGGTGCAGCCGCCGGGCTTAGGGATGGGATAGGTGCGCTCACGGCTTGGGTCTCTCGGAAGAATAGGGAAGCACCTGCGCCAGCGGCGGGTTTCGGGTAGCGGCAAGCAAACCGGCTAGCAACGCACCCATCGCGCCCGCGCCCCCGGTGTGCAGCACTGCCGCCAGCAAAGGCCAGTCGAGCACAACGTTACTCAATCCGGTAACCGCTTGCAAACCCAACAAGAAACCCAGCCAACGCGCAGGGCGCAACAGCGCCGGTTCGCGGTACAAACGCCAGACCAGAGAAATCAACACAATAAAAGTCAACCCAGCCAGCAGCCGGTGCAAGAAATGGATCGCAGTCAGTGCTTGAAAGCTCAAGGGGCTTCCATCAGCGGCCAGCCCCAAGGGGCGCCAGAGCACGAAGCCCTGCGAGAAATCCATCTGCGGCCACCAACTACCCTGACATTGAGGAAACTCCGCGCAAGCCAGCACCGCGTAGTTTGTACTCACCCAAGCGCCTGATGCAACCTGCACGATAAGAACCAGCAAGCCGAGCACCAACGCGCCACGCAACTTAGAAGGGACGATCCCGCTGGAACGCCCCGCCAGAGAAGGCGACTGCCATACCGCCAACACCGCCAGCAGCGCCAACAGCACATAGCCACCCATCAAGTGCACGCTGACGATGGCGGGGAACAGTTTCATGGTCACCGTCAAGGCGCCAAACGCGCCTTGAATGCAGACCCACACAAGCGTCGTCGTGGCCCACCACGGGTAAGCCTGGACGCGCCCCGGCTTCGCGCGGCGCTGGTGCCACACGAGCGCCCACGAACTTAGGGCCACCACCAAGATCAAAAAACCTACGCTGGACGCCAAGTAGCGATGCACCATTTCGATCCACGCCTTGGCGTGGGTCACTGGCCCGTCAGGCGAAGCAAGTTGCGCAGACGCAATCGGCGCATGCGCACCCAGGGGCGTGGCATGTCCATAGCATCCCGGCCAGTCCGGACAACCCAAACCGCTGTCGGTCAGGCGCGTAAACGCGCCAAAAAGCACCAGGTCAAAGGTCAAAAACAATGTCAGCAATGTCAAGGCCTGAAGGCGTCCCGTGGCCGGGGCGCTGCGCTGGCGCCATAGCACCCACGCCAGTGGCAAGGCCGCCAAGGCGACGCCTACAAAGAGCAGACTCAACAGGGGGGACCAGTCGTACAAGGGAGGTTGCATGGAGTGCTCGGTTAGATCCAGGGCTCAACGGCCTGGCTTGTCCCAGAAGGCGGAGGCGCGTAACAGGCGCTCAAGGTCGCGCTTTGCTTGGGCCGCCTGCGTCGCATCCAGCTGGGCCGGGAACCGCATCATCCAGTTGCCCATCGGATCCACGACATAAAGGTGGTCCCGCAATTCAGCGCCGCTGACGGGCTCAAGCCACCGCTGCAAGTCTGCTCGAGGCAGGCGCAATACGGTGACCGCTGTTAGCGCAGACTGCAACTCAGGCCCTACAGGCACTGCGTCATCGATCAACCAGACCCGGTCCAGTCGGTCCTTTTCCCTGCCCAAACCCTCACGCAATTGGCGCTGGAGGTACAAGTAACGGCCACAGGTGCTGTCGCAGGCGCCGCCGCCCACGCTCACAAGCAACCACTGGCCCTTGAGCGCCTGTAAGTTGAAGGGGGTACCGTTGAGCTCCGTGGCCTGCAGGTCTGGCAAGGTGCGCTGCGGCGTGATGAGTTCACCAAAATTTCTCCGCCCATCGGGCCGTACGAGATAGTAGGTGACGTAAGAGGCAATCACCGGAGCAGCACATACCGACAACACAAGCAGCATCTTCCAGCGGCCGATGCGGGTTTGCACTGCTGCTGAATGCCGCAGATCTTGGGGGGCAGGCATGGAATGCACCGTGAGTCCCAGCGGCTGGTCATCAAATGTGGGGGGGCGGGACATGAGAAAGGGATTCCTTGGAGGGTGCCTTCGCGCGGCGGAAAAATTGAAACCAAACGTAGAGGCCCAGCACCAAGGCAGACATAGCAAACCATTGAAAGGCGTACCCATAGTGCTTTTCCAACCCAAGCGCGATCGAGGGCCAGTCGCGCCGCAAACCTTGGCTGGCGGCACCTGTTTCGCGAATCGAAAAATGCGCCAACGGCAAGCCACTCTGCGCACCAAACTGTCCTAGATCGAGATTTTGCCGGATACGGCCAGACCCTGGTGTACCCAACTCGTATAGCTTGGACGGTGCCGGGGCAATTTGCCCTTCCACCACTACGAAGCCAGAGGGGGTTTGCACTTCAGGCACCGTAGCACGAGACTCAAAATTACGGGCTACCCAACCGCGCTGAACCATTACGACCAAAGGGCTTGCCTGCAAGCGCAAAGGGGTAAGCACAAAAAAACCCACTTTTCCATTCAATTGGCGATTGTCCAAATAGACAGTGTGCTCCGGTTCCCACGTACCAATGACTCTCACCCTGCGGTACAGGCCATTCGAAACATCCGAAAGCTGCGCAACACCTTCGTTATCCAAGGGCGTTTGACTGGTCTGCGACATCATCGCTGCCTGCAGCGCTTGCTTTTGCGCGGCTCGGCCCAGCTGCCAAAAACCGAGATAGATGCCCAAACCTGCGAAAAAAATCGCAGACAGGGTGATAAGAAAAAACTTTCGGGTGCCGTTCAAAAGATAATCTAGGTAATGACCTATCTCGTAAGCCTTGCATTCTTCGCCATTCTCGCCAGTCTGGCCCTCGCCTTGTGGTTCATGCTGCGCGGCGGCAGCGGTGGCTCTGTACAGTCTAGGCGCATGGCGAAAGCTTTGGCTTTGCGCGTAGGCGTGTCCATATTCTTATTCGCCTGCATCTTGCTCGCGTGGAAGTTCGGGCTAATACGCCCGACCGGCATTGCTCCTGGAGCCTGACATTTACGCAGGGCGTTGCCCGTTAAGCTTTAATCAAGAGGTGCCTTGAGGCCCCTCTTTGCGGCTTACACGACTTACAGCCAGTACACCAGAATGTACAAGCCCAGCCAGACCACGTCCACAAAGTGCCAGTACCACGCCGCACCTTCAAAACCAAAATGCCGATCCGCAGAGAAATGGCCTTTCTGTAATCGCAGCGTTATCGCCAATAGCATCAACATGCCGACAAACACGTGGAAACCATGGAAACCAGTCAACATGAAAAAGGTTGAACCGTAGACGCCGGAGGTCAACTTGAGGTTGTAGTCGGTGTAAGCG
>JARXAU010000094.1 GCA_029865675.1 Rhodoferax sp. | reverse complement strand
GCACTGTTGCCCACGACATCGAGTGTGTCGGCAGAGACCGTCAGATCCAGGCTGGCACCGTCCTCCGAACCACGGCCGATTCGTGCCTCTTGCTTGGTTGCCGAAGCCATACCCAGTGTGACGGATGGCGCACTGATCAACATGCTCGCCTTGGGCGACCCTCCGCCCGCGCGCAACACCGGTGCGTCCAGCCGGATGCTGGCAGTGCTTGCCAGCTCCAGGCCCGGCTCCAACACGATGGCTTGCCCGCTGTCAAAAGCCATGCGGGAAAATCCGCCATTGGCAAACGAAGGGGTGTTAACAAAGCCCTCGCCCTTTTTCTTGGCGAAGGCGTCGCTGGTGTCCGTGTCAGCAAATGCCAGAGCGCCACTCCAAAAGGCCTCGGGCGAATCAGAGCCCAGCGTCAGCAAGGGCGCTACTAGGCTGGAATTGAGAGGCGCACTGATCCGCAAATTGCCGCTTCGCGCGCCCGCGCCGCCCGCTTGCGCCACCAAACCACCGGCCACCAACAGCGCACTATCGCTGCTGACGGCGATCGTGCCCGCGTCGCTCACCAGGGTTTGGGGAGCAGAAAGCTGCGTGCCATCCATGACCTGCTGCCCCGGCGCGCTGGAACCATTGGCTTGCAGCACCGCACCGGGCGCAATAAACACCGCTCCGGGTGCAGCCGTCAGGCTGGCTGCTGAGCCGTCCTTGCCCAGCACAATGCTGCCGCCCGCGCGCAGTGCGCCCTGGGTGACGCCACGCCCATCGATCCACAGGCTGTCGGCGGTGCCGCTGGCGTCCAGCATGGCGGTTTCGCCCACCCAAATCTTGGGCGCAATGTCTCCACTGCCTCGGGTGCCGCCGTCTTTCAGGTACAGCGCAATAGCGCCGCCAGGCGCACGCACTTGGCCTTGTACTTCCAGCGCCTGGATGGCCTGCAGGGTCACGTTCGCGCCGGGGTCTACGGTGATGCTGGCGTCTTGCTCCAAGCGCAGTACGCCTACGGCTTCATTCTCGATTTTTTTGCCGTCCGCGCGCAGGGTCACACTGGTGGCCGGCCGGGTACCAGCAGGGCCTACCAGAGGCAATAGCGTGACACCCGCCACACTGGTCATAGCGCCGGAGGCTTGCAGCGCGTAGTCACTGCCCAGCAACCATGCATCGGCCCGGGGTGCCAGCGCGGTGTTGGACGCAACCGTCACATTGCCGCTGCCCCCCACGGTGTACTTGGAAAAGCCGCCTTGTTGGAAAAAATCCGGGGCCAGCAGCAGGTCCAACAAAGGATCCCCGCGCCCACCCGGCGCTTCGCGGTCTATCCAGACATTGCGGCCGCTCAGGGTCAAGCTGCCGCCGCTCTTGAGGGCATAGCCTTTGATCGCTAGGTCACTTTCAAATTTCAGGCTTGCGTCCAATGCGTTATCGCCAGGGGCCACGCTTCTGAGTTCAATGCTGCCTGCCTTGCCGTCGGACAGCTTGCTGTTGGCGTCAAGCTGGGCACCGGCTGAGACGTCGATGGCCACCGCGCTGCCCAAGAGCAAGCGATTGGCACTCAAGTTCAGGCTGCCGCCCTGGGTGTTGAAGGGTGTGATCGGTGCGCCGTTTGCATCGCGCACCGGGTTGGCCGCCAGGGTGTCGTTTTGCCAACGGCCAGCCAAGTCGAAGGCGGCACCGTCGGTCACTTCCATGCTGCGTAACGCGCTTGCCCTCACCGTCGCTCCAGGCGCTGTGACACCTTGCCACCAGAGGACGTTTTCTCTGCTTTCTAAGTCCAATGTGCCTTTGGGATTCAGGACCAGCGCACTGGCAACCTCAATGTCGCCCGTGCTGCGCACGGTGATGGTGTCAAAACCTTGTTGGGCCAAGGCAGTGGCGTCCACTGCTAGGGTGGCGTCTGGAACAAGCTTGCTGGGGGCCGCGAGCTGGACCTTCTGTGCCAATGCCAATTCGTTGGGCTCCCCTGATCCCTTGCTGAGCGGCGCGCCGACAGTGAGCTGCGCGCCGCGCGGCGCGTCCGCTGCATTGCGGTCACGCTGCCGGGCACCGGTCTCAGTGCTGCCCAAAAGCTTTCCATCTAGCGCCAGCTGCGGCGCGTTAAGCACGACCGCACCCGCGCTGGCACCCTGGCGGTAGCCCAGCTCGAGGTTGACGCTGCTGTCTGGCGACCGCACCAAACCGTCGTAGGGCAGGTCGGCAGGCGCGGTCTGGACGTCGTACATCTTGCCGTTGAGTGTGAGCTTGGTGGTGTTGACATGGCCGGTTTGGTAGTCCACCCAGCCGCCACTCACATTGACGGTGCTGTTGGCTTGAAGGCTGACCGTGCCGTCAGACGCAAAGGTGACCGTGCCACCCCTGGTCGTGTTTTGGCCCACAGTGCGCTCCATTTGCTTGAGGTAGCCGCTGGTATCCGCAATCAGGGTGCCGCTGGCCACACCGTCCAAAGAGCTTAAGTCTGCAGGGTTGAGCCCCGCCTTGGCCAGCGCCTGGCGGCTGTCGATATAGATTTTTTGCCCGCGCAGGGGCGAGTTGCGCAACAAGGGGTTGTCGGCCAGTTCGGTGCCGCGGAGCTCGGCAGCTATCACGTGGCGGTCCATGTCCATTTGCACGGTGGAGCCGGACACATCGATTGCACTGCCCGCTTGCATCTCAACCGCGGATAAACCCGGCTCTTCAGCAGCCGCCTGCGGGTTCTGCTGTGCGGTCACAGCGACCTTCGCGCCCGCCGCGCGCACGCTGGCACCGCCCTCCGAATCACCTTGCAAAACAATCGTGTTGCCTGTCAAGTCGATTTCCGATGGCTTGAAAGCCGGACCACCGGGTGCTACCGCAGCGGTGCTGGTGTCTTCCAAGGTAGGCGCTATCGCGGTGCGACTGCGGGGGCCTAGCGTCAAGCTGCCGCCTTTGCTGGCGGAGGCTTCTAAGGCCCCATCCGCCTTGGCGGCACCACTTTGCGCCCGAAGGAAAATCGAGCCGTTCAAGCTCACCGAGGTGGTGGCCGACACCGTGCCCATTTGGTTGACCGCCATGCCCACCAGCGTGGCGTTGCCGCGCTGCACGTCCACGACGCCGCCCACGGTGTTGGTGGCTTGGGCGGCAGACGCGGCCAATGTACTCAAGCCTTCGCTGGATACCTCCACCTTGAAGCCCCGCATTTTTGCCGACGTCGGCGCAGCCAAGTACACCTTGCTGCCCGAGGCCAACACCACCTGACCGTCGGGTGCCTTCAGGTCACCAGAGTTTTGCACCTCAGGTGCCGCCAGCAAAATGAAGCCGTTTTGCTGGGCGGTAATGGCTGCGCGCTGCAAGGAGTCGCCGTCAATGTCACCCTGCACCACCACGGCCCCTGGCATAAATCCGACGCCTAGGTCCGTGTCTCTGGCAAAAATCGGGTCCGCAGACGGTGCCAAGATACCGTTCATAAACCGGTCTGGGTCCACCCGCAAGCTGCTGGCCACCAGGGAATTCACGTTCACCTGCGAGCCCTTGCCAAACACAATGCCGCGCGGGTCGTACACATAGACCTGGCCGTTGGCGTTCAACATGCCGTTGATTTGCGTGGGCGTGAGCGCACCGCCGGTCACGTTGTTGAGCACCCGCGAAGTGCTGCTGGGCATGTTGAACTGCAGCGCGGCGTCTTTGCCGATGTTGAAGCGGTTCCAGTTCAGCACCGTGGCGTTGTTCTTCAGGTCTACGGTGCCCACTGGCTTGGCGGCAGTGCCGCCAGTGTTGTAGCTGGCACCCGTGCCTCTTGCCACCCAGTTGGGTGCCTGCACGGGCAGTGCTTTGGGGTCCACCGCCCACGCGCCAGTGCACACCAGCGAGCCGGTGGCCAGCAACACCGCAAGGCTGCAAAGGTAGGTAGTGGGGCGCATCAACATTAAAACTCCATGCCCACGCGGCCATTGGCACGCCAAGTACCGGCGCTGGTGCCGCCGCCACCCACCGCGCCGTCGGCCAAGGCCTGGGCGGCGTCCAGCATCACGCTCAGGCCCCGCGGACCGCTTACGCGGGCACCCACACCCCAGCCAAGCAAGTGCGTCACCTCGGCTGCAGTGTCCAGGTTGTGCAGCACTGCGCCCTCGATGTATGCCAGGCCGCGTATGCGCCAGCCCAGCATATTGCCCAGCTTGGTGCTGGGGCTGTTGATCTCTAACGAGGCGCGCAGTGCCTGGTCGCCCGAGCGCTCGCCCTCAAGGTAGCCGCGCACCGAGTCCACGCCGCCGGCCACAAACTGTTCGCTGGGCAGCAAGGCGCCCGAGGCCAGCTGGCCTTCCACCTTGGTCCCCAGCATCCATTGGGCATAGCCGGGCAGGTCGATCGTGCCCTGCCAGCCCGCGCGTGCCACGGCAAAGCTGGACAAGGCCTGGGCACGCTTGGCCTCAAATTGGCGGTCGCTGTTGCCCAGCAGGCCGCGCACGCCCAGCACCAGGCTGGCGTCCACCACTGTGGGCTGGGGCGGGCCCAGCCATAGGCTGCGGTAGCCCAGCGACAGCGGCAGGTAGCGCAAGGTGTTCTCGCGCAGGCCACCCACGTCCGACTGCAATATGTGCTTGTAGTCCGCGCCCCAGCTCAGGCTTTGGATGCGACCCTCTTGGCCACCCAGCTGCTGCGCATAGCGCGCACCCAGGGTGTCTGAGGCACCCAGGCTGCCGCCCCCGGCCAGGCTGGCAAATTCGCTGCGCGAACTGACCAAGTAGGTGGTGAGCGCGTCGCCACCCGTACCCCAAGGCAGCACGTAGTTGGCAGTGAGCACCCCGGTCTCGCTGGGTTTTTCGGGCGAGGTTTGCATCGTCATGCCCAGGCTGTGGCCGGCCTGCCACAGGTTGTCATAGCGCAGCGCGGCCGACAGCCGCGTGGGTGTGGTGTTGGGCGACTGGCGGTTGCTTATTTCTGCCGAACCATGCAGGGGCAGCTGGTCTTCCACGTCAAGCTGCACCTCCACCGTGCCGGGGGTTTTGCCGGCTTTAAGCACGGGCGAGACCTTGATGTCGGCCGAGCGGTTGACGCTCTCGATTTGCTGTTGCAGCACCGTGAAGTTGGGCACCCGTCCTTCTTGCGCTTGGTCGAGGCGCTGGGCCACCACGCTGGGCAAGGTGTACTGGGCGCCCACCACGCGCAGGCGCTCCACCGGCGCCTCGGTGACTTGCAGCTGCAGCACGCCACCATCCACGTTTTGCTCTGGAATGCTGACCACCACCGTGAGGTAGCCCGCGTCTTGGTAGGCCTGGGCCAGCGCTGCGCGGGCGGCCTCTACGTTCTTGAGGGTTTGCGCCTCGCCCATGTGGGGCAGCACAGCGGCCTCTAGTGCGTCCACCTGCAGCAGGCTGTTGCCATTGACCTCAAACTCATAAATCGGAAACTGCAGCTCCTGCGCCGCGCAAGGCGGTGCTAGCACAGCGCAGCCCAGCAGCAAAGCTACCGGACCATAGCGCGCTGCCGAGAGGTTCCAAAAAATCATTGCACACGCGCCTGTGGCGCTTTCCTTGTTTGTTTGACCGGCACAGCCTGGCACTGGGCTGCACTCACCGGGGGTAAGCGCAGCACGCTGCCTGCTACACGACAACAGCGCCCGAGGGCGCTGTTGCTATGCGTAGAGCATTTCACTTTTTTGACCCACCCGAAACGGGGCTTGCAGTTGCCGCTTGGCAAATGCAGGGCCCCGCCACGGGTGGGCACATCCGGCAATTACTTGACGCTCAAAGGTGCGTAGTTGTTGCCCAGGCCGCCACGGGTGTACTTGGCGTACTTGGCGACTTCGTCAGCTGTTGCGTCAACAGCGGGCGTGCCCATGTAAGCAATACCAGCCAAGTTGTAGACTGGGTCCACGATACCGGTCACGATGGCGTTAACCACGGATTCGACAGCAGGAGTCTTGGAGTTCAGCGCGTTCTTCAAAGCCACCATTTCAAACTGGAAGGGGTAGCCATTGTTCATGCCCACGCGGTGCTTGGCGTCGTTGGCGCCAGCTTTGTCAAAGTTGGGGCTGATGCCGTCGATCTTGACGAAGCTTGCGCCAAGGATGCCGCTGGAAGCTTTGGTTGCATTCCAAGTCTTCTCCAAGGAGCCCACGCCGAAAGCGTACTTTCCTGTCTCAGCGGCTACGCTGGAGATCACCATGCTACTGCTCACCTTTGCACTGGAGATGAACTTGCCATCAGCAGAAGCCAACAGGTAATTGCCAGAGCCGTCTGCAGTAGTACCGACATCAGACAAGGTCAAGAAGCCAGTGGCTTTGACTTTGCCAGCCAGGATGTCAGTAGCCTTGAAGCCTTCGGTAGCCGCTTGGCCGGCCCATGCGATGTTGGACGATGCTTGCGTGCCCGACATGGCAACACGGCGGTGGTAAACGATCGCAGTGGTGTCAGTGGAGTCGCCAGAGATCAAAGCAGCCGTAGCCTTGCCAGTCACCAGCGCAGCCATGTCAGCGTGCGTCACGTTGGGCTGGCAAGCAGCGGTCAGGGTTTGGGCAGTGACTTTGGTCGCACCGTCGCAAGTGGCGGCCATACGGCCAGCGGCCACTTCACGCTTGATCAGAGCTTGCAAAGCGAGGTCGTTCACCATCACGCCGAAACCTTGCATACCGGTCACGGTCATGGGGAACTTGGCAGCAGTCCACTTGCCAGCGGTCAACACGCCGAGCGCAGCCTGGTTTGGAGCTACGTCAGCCAGCGCCAACTGCACGCCCTTAACGCCACCGGCAGGTGCTGCCTTGAGGTAGTTGAAAGCGTTACCAGCACATGAGTAGACAGGGACGGTCGGAGTCGTTCCTGCAGCCCAGTCAGACGAAGAAGTACGGACGCAAGACAGGGTAGCTGCCACTTTTTGTTGCGCAGCAGTCAACAGGCCTTGAGAGTTCTCTTCGAAAGCGCCAGTGCCTTTGGCTTCGATCAATTGCTTCACGCCAGCGAAAGAACCGTTGGCGTAGTTGTACACCACGGCGATGCGCTTGCCAGCAGAGCCGCTCTTGGCAGAACCGGTGCCCACCCAGATTTCGGTGTTTTTGGCGCCCAGGTCGTTCAAAGTCGTAACAGAAGCAGCAGTCATGCTGGTGTGTGCACTGACAGTGAGGCCGTTGGTCTTGTTGACCTTGGCAAGGGCCTTGGTCAGGTCAAACACGGCGTCGGTTGTGGTCAGCAGCGTGGTGACGGCGGGGAGTTGAGCCGTAGCGCCAGCCATGTACACGGTGATTTCAGGAGCGCAGGCGGTCACCAGGTCAACCGAGCTGGTGGCGGGTGCAACGCACTTGGAAACAACGGTCGCGGCAAAAGCGCTCGAACCGCACACAGCCAAAGCTGCAACGGCGATCAGTTTGAGTTTCATATCAAATCCTAGGAAAAAATTAAAGTTAACTTGGGGCCCATGAACAAGCCCCACGGGTGAAGTTCCGAGAACCGTTTGCCTACCAAACTGGATTCGCGCTCGATTTGGCCTTTGCGCGGGTTTAGTTGGGCAATCACAGACCGCCGTTTACTTTCACACTGCGTAGTGTCCGCAGGGTTTGTAAAAGAGCCGCCAATATTGCAGCGCTTCGGGTAGTCCGTTCGGTTCATTAATGCGACTGCGCCGTGGCAGGCGGACAGACCGGTGGGGGGGGTGGGCTACTTGCCGGCTTTGCGAAACACGCTGGGCGTGTTCATCACTTTGGCCACCGCCTGGGTGCGGTTGTGCACGTCCAGGCGCTTAAAGAGTTTTTGCAAGTGGTTTTTGACGGTGAGCGGGCTCACCGCCAAAATGGAAGCAATCTCAAAATTGGTTTTGCCCTGCTGCACCCAGTTCAATATCTCTAACTGGCGGGTGGTCAGGGCCCAGGCCTCATCGGCTAGGCGGCGCTCGGCGTCTTCTTTGGCTGCCCAGCTGCGGCACAGCGCCAGGTGCAAGTGGGGCAGCAGCAGGGCCGCAAACTCCTGGTGCAGCGGCACCAGGGGCGTGGCCAGGCGAAAAAACACAAAGCAAGACGCCAAACCTCCCGGCATGGTGCCGGTGGACACCGCCAGGGCCGGGCCCAGCGCCCACTGGTTGCAGCGCTGGCGCAGGGCCTCCAGCATTTGGGCTCGCATGCTAATGGGGGCCGCTGCGGGCGCAGCGCGGCGGTCCAGGTGCAACAGGGTTTGCCCGGCCTGCAGGCAGTGGCGGGCCAGGTCAATGCCCAGACCGGCCTCGGGCGCTGTGGCGGCTTCTAGGGTTTTGGCGTCGATCAAGGTGCTGTAAAAGCTATCGTGGTGCACCGCTTGGCCCTGGGCATCAAACAAGGTGCACGAAAGCAGAGCGTGTGGCACGCAGGTCTGCAGCGCCCCTTGGGACCACATGAACAGATCGCTGCGCTGGCGCACCGGCAGGGCTGCGCCCAGCGCGTGGTGCAAGGCGGCCAGTGCCGGGACGGGGATATCGAGCGAGTCGATCATTGCGCAGCTGGCTGGACTTCCTTGCCCGCTTGACCGACTTGACCTGCTTGGCGGCGGTCTGCAATCACAAATCGGTAGCCCGCAGAGCGCACGGTTTCTATGCGTTCAGACTGACCCAAGGCGGCAAACACTTTGCGCAGGCGGCCCACGTAGACGTCCACCACCCGCTCTTCCACTTCGTCGCGCTTGCCCCACACGCGCTCCAGCAAATGGTCGCGCGAGTGCACGCGCACGGGGTGGCGCATCAGGTAGTTCAGCAGGTTGTACTCGGTCGGACCCAGGGGCAGGGTTTGCTGCCGAGCGGTGATGCAGCGCTCGGCGTGGTTAAGCACCAGGCCGTCGAGCTCAAGGGTATCGCGGTGCATCACACCCACACTGCGGCGCAGCACCGCACCCACGCGGGCCAAAAGCTCCCGGTTTTTAAAGGGCTTGGTAATAAAGTCATCGGCACCGCGCTCAAAGGCCGTGACTTTTTCATCGTCACCGTCGCGCGCTGTCAGCATGATGAGCGGGGTCTTGAAGTACGAAGGGTCTGAGCGCAGCCAGCTCAGCAAAGTCACCCCCGACTGGCCGGGCAGGTTCCAGTCGCACAGCACCAGGTCGGGCGGGGTACGACCAATCAGCTTGCGGGCATCGTCCACGCCAGAGGCCAGGTCAACCTGGTAGCCCGCCATGGAAAGATTGAGCCGCAATAGCTCTTGGATGTCGGGCTCATCCTCCACCACCAGTATGCGAAATTCCATTAGGTGAGTCTTTTGTGACCTTGATGGGTCTTGCACATTGCCAAGCGCATCCGGTTGGATGCCCAGCACCCCCATTTGGGGCGAACGGAGTATTACGCACAAATGTAACGATTTTGTTACATTTTTTATTTAATTCCGTTTTTAGGGGCTAGGGCTCATTTTTCGGCGGGCCAAAGTCACCTTGCCAAGGTCGCGACAGCCTGCAGGGCTAGGTACCCGAAGGCGGTATGGCGCCCGCGACCATCCTGAACCGACAAGCTCCATCACCGTCATTCGCTGTCGGATGGCGACACTTGCTCACGGTATGATCATTTATGACGTTTTTTGGTAATACAAACAATTAAAATGTTTAAATCGCCGCGCGCCTTTTGACTTGAAGGGACTAGCCCACGCCCCTGTACCCGCGTTTAGTCGAAAGCCGTCCGAGCAACAAGCGTCGCGCCGCAACTCTCGACACCCCGACCATCCATCAGCCCCACCAGAGACTTTGACGCCTCGTGAAAAAAATTGGACGAAACGATGTGTGCCCTTGTGGCACCGGAAAAAAATACAAGCATTGCTGTCTGACGCAGCAAGACACTGCGCGGCCCTTGGCAAATGGCCGCCTTGAAAACCCTGCGCACATCAAAGAGCTGGAAGCGGCACTCGCACATTGCAAATCTGGTCGCTTTTCCGAAGCAAGGCAGCATTGTGAAAAAGTACTATCAAGCGACCCAGACAACGCCCATGCGCTGCATTATTTGGGGTTTATCGAATATAGAACTGGGAAAATTGAAACCGCAATTCAGTTGATGGGGCGGTCAGCGCAAATAGCGCCCAGTGCCTCCTGTCTGAATAACTTAGGACTGGCTTTTGAAGCCTTGGGACACTTAGATTCAGCACGCGGTGCTTACCAACAAGCACTGTTGCTTGACCCCAAGTTAGCGGGGGCACATAACAACCTGGGAAATGTATGCCGCGGCCAGCGCCAGCTCGATGATGCCCTTGCACATTTTGAACGCGCTATTGCACTGGATCCCAAAATGGCGGAGACCTATAGCAATATCGGTCTTATTTATAGTTATCAAGGTAAGTTAGAGCACGCGGCGCAGTATTTTGAGAAATCAGTCAGCATCCGACCTGACTTTGCCGAGGCCTACACCAACCTGCTCTTTTTAAAAAGCTTCGCCAGTTCTTCAAGCCCGGACGAGTACCTGGGGCTTGCTCGTTCTTGGGAGAGCCGCTTTGTGCCGCCGCTCGAGCGCAAGCATGCGCGCGAAAAAGCCCAAATTCGCCAAGAACTGTCTGGCCGCCGTTTGCGGGTGGGCTATGTATCGGGTGACTATCGGCACCATGCGGTGGCCTATTTTATTGCCAAGGTTTTTGAGCACCATGACCAAAGCCGTGTTGAACTGTTCGCCTATTCGTCGGGAACCATGCATGACGACGTAACAGCGCGGCTCAAGGGCACTGTAAATCATTGGGTTGAGATATTTGGCGCCTCTGACGCCGAAGTGCTGGCACGGATTGAGGCCGATCAAATTGATGTGCTCATTGATTTGTCCGGCCATACAAAGCATGAGCGGCTGGGCGTGTTTGCCCGCCGTGCGGCCCCGGTTCAGGCCAGCTACCTGGGATATTTTGCGAGCACGGGCTTGACCGAGATGGATTACTGGATCGGCGATGAAATACTGACCCGAAAAGCCACTGACAGTCAATTTAGCGAGGAAGTCTGGCGTTTGCCCCGGGCGTGGGTGAGCTATTGCCCACTTTTCGAGGCACCCGAGCCCGTGGGACGCACTGGCACAGATTCAACGGTGTGGTTTGGATGTTTCAATAGTTTGCTCAAGTTAACCGCAGAGTCGATCGCTTTATGGTCAAAGCTTCTCTTGGAGATTCCCGAGGGCGTTCTGTTATTGAAAACCAAACTACTGGAAGATGTTGGTAATCAACGCAGAGTTTTGGCGGGCTTTGCCCACCATGGCGTAGCGACTGAACGCATTGTTTTGGAAGGCGAGTCCCAATGGGAAGACTATATGGACGCCTACAACCGCATCGATATTGCCTTGGATCCGGTTGGTGGGCACAGCGGCGGCACCATCAGTTGTGACGCGCTTTGGATGGGTGTGCCCGTCATCCACGCCACGGGCACGGCCGTGACCTCACGCTTTACTGAAAGTATTCTCACTGCCCTAGGTCGACCGGAATGGGTTTGCGAGACAGAGGAAGCCTATATCGCAAGCGCGGCTGCACTAGCGCGCGACCCGGCAGCCCGCAAAGCAATTCGTTTGCAACAGAGGGAACAGTTTGTAAAGAGCCCGCTGGGAGATGCCAAAGATTTGACCCAGCATTTGGAGGCCGCCTATTTCACGATGTTCGAACGGTGGCAGAGCAAGCAAGGTGAAATCGCACCGGCTGGCGCGCAGCACCATGGGTAAAGTCGGCCGTAACGCGCCGTGCACCTGTGGTAGCGGCAAAAAATACAAGCACTGCTGTGGTTCGGTGGCCCATGTGCCGCTGACTGCGATGCAAGAGGCCGAGCAAGACGCCTTGCATCAGTTGCTCGACAAGGCTTATGACTACCTTGAGTCAGACCGGCTGGAAGAGGCGCTTGAGGCCTGTATGCAAGTGCTCCGTATGGATGCACTCAATCCCCAGGCTTTGCATTGGGCGGGGCTGATTGCTTATCAGCGGGGGGAACATGGGTCTGCAGTGGAACTTCTGCAGCAGGCGATGCAACTCGCTCCGGGTACGGCTGTGTGTAGCAACTTGGGCTTGGCGCTGCATGCCATCGGCGATCTGCACGGGGCAATTGCCATGCAAGTAGCTGCCTTGGGCTACCGACCAGACCATGCGGCGTCCCACAATAACCTGGCAAATGCGCTCAAAGAATTGGGGGATGTGGACACGGCGGTTACGCATTACCGTAAAGCCATTGAACTCGCACCCGACTTGGAACCGGCGGTACAAAACTTAAAAGCTGTTTTTGACCAAGTTCGGCTCTTAAAGCCGCAGCTTGAAGCTGCTGCGATCAAAGTGGACTTTGATCGCAATGCATTTTGGGTGAATGGGATACCAGTAGAGGGCGTATCTCCCAGTTCCCCCCACTTCTTTTCTGCTTTGGCCACGACCATGGTGGAGCGCGCCGTTTGCTGGCTAGAGCGAGGTGAGTGGTCCAGAGCAGAAGAGCTCTGCCAAACCCTGCGGAGCGTTATTTCAAACCAGGCAGATGCGCTTTACCTCTTGGGGGCCATTGCAAAGAGCAGGGGTCGCCACGCCCTGAGCGCAGAGTTAATGCAAAAGGCATGCGGTTTCGATTCCGCGCTACCGGAAAAATACGACAGGCTTGATTTGCCGGAAGGCGGGGACAGCATGGGGTCGGCTGACATCGTTGAAATTGTCAGTGCCACACGAATGTCTGAGGATGACTTTTGGGCGAACTCGGCCCTGGGCCAGTCTTTGCGCAGCCTCGGAGGTGACCGCCGCATTGTGGTTAGCGTTGCATTCGATAACCGGCGCGGCCTGCCCGACATTTACAACGCCCGCATCGAGCAAAAAGGAGAGGACAGGATTTTGGTGTTCATGCACGATGACGTTTGGATTGACGACTTGTTCTTTGCTGACCGGCTCGTCAGCGCGCTCGGGCATTTCGATGTCGTTGGCGTTGCAGGAAATAGCGTCAGGCTTGCCCGACAGGCCGGATGGGGCTTTTTGGACGCACATCTCACACCATCAAGCCGGGGCGACCTGCGAGGGGGTATTTCGCACGGCCCCGACAAGTTCGGCAAACCCGATGTGTTCGGCGAATCGCCCGCACCCTGTGAACTATTGGACGGCGTTATCTTGGTGGTGCGCAAAAGCCAGATGCAGACCCTGAATGTGCGGTTTGACCCTTTATTCAAGTTCCATTTTTACGATATCGATTTTTGCCGATCGGCAAGGCAAGCCGGACTTCGCTTGGGCACCTGGCCGCTTTACTTGACCCACCAGAGTAAAGGCGCATTTCGAAGCGATAGTTGGAAGGATACCTACGCGGCTTACTTGGAAAAGTGGGGCGGCTAAGCGGTGGACTGTGCGGCTGACGCTGCAGTGATACCTTGGTGGTAATGCGCCCGGATTCAAAAAGCTCAACACTGCGCTGCGTCGTGAATGCATTTCTCCCGTCAGGATCGCCCAAATAGCTCGGGGCGGCTGCACCCCACCGCAGCACCGGGCCAGCGCTGCATCACTGTTGAACGTTCAAGACCGGTTTACTTTGAGGCCGGTAGAAATGCAGGGCTCACCGCACAATGTCTCGCATCCACTGCGGCAAGTCCACGGCTTTTTGGCTTGGAAAGTCCACCCAGACCACAGTGGCGCCACCGGCGGCACTGACCACGCCCGGCTGGTCAGAGCGCTCCATGGTGCCCCAGGTCTCAAAGGTGGCGCGCGCGGGGTCGCTGACGTAAATCTTGATATGCACCTCGCCGGGGTATTCGAGCTGCTTATAGAAGTTGCAAAACGCGTTCAGTATGACGGGGCCTTGCCCGCGAGGGTCGGGGTCGCAGCCGATAGACCGCATCCAGTCAATGCGCGCCGTCTCCAGGTAGCGAAAGTAGACCGTGTTGTTGACATGGCCCATGGCGTCCATGTCGCCCCAGCGAATGGACAAAGCCATTTCATGGACTAGTTTTTTGTTGTCAGGGATGGGGATGCGCATGGCGAGGACGGTGCCGGGTCGTGGCAGGGGCGTTATGGGAGCGCCGTTTTAGCACGCTCAAACCAACTGCGGCCTCCGCGGCGGCCTACTTTTGCGCAAAAAAGTAGGCCACCAAGGCGTTGGCGTGGCCATGCCCGAGCTGATGCGCCGATTTGAGCAGCGCCGCATATTCCATGTGCTTGCGCGGCCCAGCGTCCTCAAGAACCGCAAGCCAGTGCGCAATGGGCTTGCCATACGTTTTTTCGATGGATGGAAAGTAAGACGCGGGGCCTTTGGGTTTGGGTTCGATGGGCATGCTGGGGGTTTCCGCTTAATGCCCACCGCTCTCCTGCGGCGGCGGAAAGCTTTGGCTAAAACCAAACGCCTGTGCGCTGGGGCCTGAGGCCCGCAGCAAGTCCAAGCGGGCGATGGCTTCTTCTACGCTGGGCCGGTGCCCCACTGGCACCCACCACAGCACCAGGTGGGAGTCTTCCATTCGGTCAAACCACTCTTTGCGCCTACGCATGATGTCTGCGTGCGCGGTCTTGTACACATAGTCTTTCAAGGTGGCCACATCGCGCCACACGGACAGATTCACCAGAGTTTTGTCGCCCAGCGGCTGCACGGCAGTGGCGTCGCCGTCTTCCGTTTGCAGGCGCCAGACAAAGCCCTCCGCCGTGTCGGCCAGCGCATTGATGCGCTCCAGGTTGTTCACAAAGTCGGCCATGGAAGGGGATTCCAAGGGCTCTTTCATGGTGGCGATGTTGAGTTGGGCGAGTTGGTGGGTGGGCATGGGATTTATCGGCAAGGTGGCACGATGGTTGGGGCGATGATTTTGGCCTGCAAACGACGAATGGCATCCTGTGCAGACACTTCCGCTACAGCGCCGGATCGCAGCGCGGCCTCTCTGCGATCTGCCTCCAACTCCCAGGCGGCTTCCACGCAGGGTAACGACGCAGCTCGGAATAAGCCGTGATGGGTGCGCTGGAACTCTGTGGCGCTGACGACGATGCGGGAAACCATGGGACGCCCTCAAGACTGCGTCGGCGTGCGCGTCCGAAGCCAGTCCTTCAAAGCCGCGTCAATGCGCGTTTGCCAACCCGCGCCATCGGCCTTAAAGGCCCGCACGACATCGGGCGACAGGCGTATGGTGGTGGAGACCTTGGGCGCCACCTTCAAAGTGCCCGCCGGGCGCCCCGCGCGACGCGCCACGATTTGCGCTGCGGTCGTCGCACGCCCCTCGCCCCGCTGCGCCTGGTCTAGTGCGCGCAACATCGCAGCCTCGAAGGCAAGCGCCTCTGGGTCTGCCGCTGGTTTAGTCTTTGCCATTGAAACGCTCTCGCGATTGCAATAAAAATTCAGGCCGCAAATCGTCAAACTTGGCCTTGGCGTAGACCAGCAGCAAAACAATCTATCCGCTGGCAAGCCGATTGAAGTAGATCACCCTTGCGCCTCCCCGCTTTCCCATGCCTTGACGCGTCCAACGCACTTTTCGCAAACCACCCGCGCCGGGAATGACGTCGCCAGCCAGCGCGTTTTCAGCAATCCAGTCGATGAATTCCGCACGCTCAACATCGCTCCAAATCTTGAGAGACCACGCGATGAATTCCGGGTTTCGATGACAGTCCAAATTTTATGTGGCTACAAACAATTGAACCCAAAATTGCTATCGCAACCCGCCGCTACCAGTTGTTGATCGCGAACAGACTTAAGGTCTTATGGCGACCTTGACTTGGGCGATTTCGTCGGCCGGCATTATTTAACTACCAGTCAAAGACTTCCAGCTTGGCAAGTTGTATTTGCGCTTGCCCCAGGAGTAGTAAACCGACATCGATACACCGAAGGCGCCGCCAGCAAGAATTGAAGCTCCCGTCGCTGACAAAGCGGACAACCCTTGGTCCCTCCAGAAAAAGAACCACATCATCAAACCCCAAGAAAGTCCGAACGTAGCACCGAGCACCAAAGCGGTCCAGCCCATGGGCGCAAAGTGAGGGGGTGGGACTGGGATGCCCAAATACCAAAAAAGACGCAGAAGTGGGGGCTCGTAATTACTTCTCCACAGCCCGGTTTTTGCCAGAATGACCAATGCTTGATCTCGTTTGGATGCGAAAGACATATCAACCCTCAGTTTTTTGAAATTCGTACCCAAATAATAAATGTTTTAACAAGTGCAAGTGTGTACACCAAGA
>JARXAU010000082.1 GCA_029865675.1 Rhodoferax sp. | reverse complement strand
CCCCTACCCCGCGCCACCTGCAAAATTCGAAGACAAGCGAAGCTTTCTTCAACGCCTCGCCGAATTCATCAGCCCCGGACCCGACTCGGCGGCTGAGCTGATTGAAACCCTTGTGGAAGCCGAAGACAACAAAATCATAGGCGCCCAGTCCCGCGCGATGTTGGAGGGTGTGATCCGTATGGCCGACATGACGGCGGGCGACGTGATGGTGGCTGCCACACGCATGGACCTGATCAACATCCAGGCCCCCATGGACGAGCTGATGCACACCGTCATCGACACCGCGCACTCGCGCTTTCCGGTGTACGAGGGCGAGCGTGAAAATATCATCGGCACGCTCATGGCCAAGGACCTGCTGAAATTGCAGCGCGCGCCCGAGCTCAACATCCGCGCCCTGCTGCGCCCGGCCGTGTTTGTGCCCGAAACCAAGGGCTTGAACGATTTGCTGCGCGACTTTCGCGGCTACCGCAACCACCTAGCCATCGTCATTGACGAGTTTGGCCGGGTCGCGGGCCTGATCACCATCGAAGACGTGCTGGAGCAAATCGTCGGAGAGATCGAAGACGAGTTCGACATTGAAGACGACGAAGGCGACATTTTTGCCCTGCCCGACGGCGGCTACCGCGTCAATGGCGCAGCGCCCATTGGGCGCATTGCCACCGCCTTTGGCGTGGACCTGCAAGCGCGCGAAGACGCGGACGACTTTGACACCATAGGCGGCTTAATCGCCCACGAAATGGGCCACGTGCCCAAGCGCGGCGAGCGCCATGTCTTGGGTGGCTTGCAGTTTGTCGTGCTGCACACCAAGGGGGGCGCGGTGCGCTGGTTCAAAGTGTCCCCGGTGGCCAAGGCCTGAGCATGGATGGCAGTGCCCCGCGCCGGGCGCTGGTGCTGCGCGTGTGGCCTGCGAGCCTGCTTTTGCTTGCCGGCGGCTTGCATGCCCTGAGTGTCGGCTGGCCCTTTGCTTTTGGGTGGGCGCGGGGCCATACTTTGTGGCCGGTGCAGATTGCGGCCATGGCTTTGCTTGCAGGGGTGCTGCTGCGCAGCCGCAGCGCGCGCGGTGCGTTTGCCGCCGGCTGGGGTTTTGGCACGGCCTATCTGGCGGCCACCTTCTGGTGGCTGTTTGTGGCCATGCACACCTATGGTGGTCTGGCTGCGCCCTTGGCCCTTGTCGCGGTTTTCGCCTTGGCCGGCCTCTTGGCCTTGTATTTTGGCGCGGCCTGTGGCCTGTGGTGGCGTTGGAGTCGACACCCTGCGCCAGCGGGCGCCCTGCTGTTTGGTACCTTGTGGATGATGGCGGAAATGGCGCGTGGCACTTGGCTGACCGGCTTTGGCTGGGGTGCTGGCGGCTACGCGCACTTGGACGGCCCGCTGGCGTTTTATGCGCCTTGGGTGGGGGTCTATGGCATCACGGGTCTTGCGGCCGGTTTGGGGATGGTGCTGGCCGGACTGTTGGCGCGCCGTGCCGTGGCTATGGACGCTGCGCCCCCATGGTCTGAGAACAAACCCCTGCCCGCCACCGCGTCCGCGTCACGCAAAAGCCAGTGGCTTGCTGCGCTGGCCATGCTCGCGCCGCTGCTCGCGCCAGCCGCGTGGAACGATTTCACGCGCAGCAACGGTACTTTGGCCGTGACCTTGCTGCAAGGCAACATCCCACAAAACGAAAAATTCGAGGCCAGCACCGGCATCGTGCAGGCGCTGGAGTGGTACCGCCAAGAGCTGCTGGGCGCCCGCACCCCGCTGGTGGTGGCGCCCGAGACGGCAATTGCCGTGCTGCCGCAGCAGCTGCCGGAGGGCTATTGGGAAGACTTGCGCGCCGCCTTTGCGCCCGCAGGCCGCACCGCCATCATCGGCATCCCTCTGGGCGACGAGGCGCAGGGTTATAGCAACTCGGTGCTCGGCCTGGTCGGCGGCCAAGCGCAGCCGCTGCGCTACGACAAGCACCACCTGGTGCCCTTTGGCGAATTCATCCCGCCCCTGTTTCGCTGGTTTACCGAGCTGATGCACATCCCGCTGGGCGACTTCAACCGGGGCGCGCTGGGCCAGCGGTCTATGGTGGTGCAAGGCCAGCGGCTGGCACCGAATATTTGCTACGAAGACCTGTTTGGCGAAGAGCTGGCCGCGCGCTTTGGCGACGCGGCGCTGGCGCCCACGGTGTTTGTGAACGTGAGCAATCTGGCCTGGTTTGGCGACACGGTGGCGGTGGACCAGCACCTGGCCATTTCGCGCATGCGCACCCTGGAGTTTCAGCGCCCCTTTGTGCGCGCCACCAACACCGGCGCCACTGCCATCTTGGACCACCAGGGCCGCACCGTGGCGGCTTTGCCATATTTGACCGCCGGGGCCTTGGTGGGCGAGGTGCAGGGCCGCGTGGGCGTGACGCCTTTTGCCTGGTGGGCGGCGCGCTTTGGCCTCTGGCCGCTGTGGTGGTTCGCCCTTGGCGTGCTGGCCTGGGCCTGGTGGGCCAAGCCGCGCTTGCGTTGACCTGCCGCCAGAGTCGAAGTGGGCGGCCTAGCCCACCTTCCGGCCAAGCCCAGGCTGCGCTTTGCCCCGTAAAATCTAGGGTTTACACGCAGCCTTGCGCCGTTGCCGAAGCACGGGTTTGACAGCGCTTCTATCCGAATTCCCAGCCCATGAAGACCTTCCAGCAAATCATTTTGACGCTCCAGACCTATTGGGACGCCCAAGGCTGCGCGCTCTTGCAGCCCTACGACATGGAAGTCGGCGCGGGCACCTCGCACACCGCCACCTTTTTGCGCGCCATTGGCCCCGAGCCCTGGAAGGCCGCCTATGTGCAACCCAGCCGCCGCCCCAAAGACGGCCGCTACGGCGAAAACCCCAACCGCTTGCAGCATTACTACCAGTACCAGGTGGTCATGAAGCCCGCACCGGCCAACATCTTGGACTTGTATTTGGGTTCGCTCGAAGCGCTGGGCTTTGACCTCAAAAGCAACGACATCCGCTTTGTCGAAGACGATTGGGAAAACCCCACCCTGGGCGCCTGGGGCCTGGGCTGGGAGGTCTGGCTCAACGGCATGGAAGTCACCCAATTCACCTACTTCCAACAGGTCGGCGGCATCGACTGCAAGCCGGTCACCGGAGAGATCACCTACGGCCTGGAGCGCCTGGCCATGTATTTGCAAGGGGTGGATAACGTCTACGACCTGGTCTGGACGGACACGGGCTCGGCCTCGCACGCCGCAGGTGAGCGTGGAGGCAAAATCTTTTACGGCGATGTTTATAAGCAAAACGAGGTGGAGCAGTCCACCTACAACTTCGAGCACAGCGACACTGACTTTTTGTTCACCGCGTTCACCGCGCATGAAAAACAGGCCAAGCACCTGATTGGCGTGCCGCTGGCGTTGCCCGCTTACGAACAGGTGCTCAAGGCCGCCCACAGCTTCAACTTGCTGGACGCGCGCGGCGCCATTAGCGTGACCGAGCGCGCCGCCTATATGGGCCGCATCCGCAACCTGTCGCGCGGCGTGGCCCAGTGCTACCTGGAGAGCCGCGAGCGCCTTGGCTTTCCCATGGCGCCGCGGGAGTGGATTGCGCAAATGCCGCCCAAAGCCACGGCCACTGCCGCAGCCGAATGAAGGCAGGAACCCCGAACATGACCACGAAAAACCTGCTCGTTGAACTCTTGGTAGAAGAGCTGCCGCCCAAGGTGTTAAAGAAACTCGGCCTGGCCTTCGCCACGGTAGTGGCCGACAGCCTGAAAACCCAGGGCCTGGCCGCAGCTGACGCCGCCGTGGCTGACTTTGCCTCGCCACGCCGTCTGGCCGTGCATGTTGCGCGCGTTGCAATGCAGGCGCCTGACAAAGCCGTGTCGCAAAAACTCATGCCCGTGGCCGTTGGCCTGGACGCCGCTGGCAATCCCACGCCCGCGCTGCTGAAAAAACTGCAAGCCTTGGGCGCCGACGCGTCTGCCGTGTCCGGCCTCAAGCGTGCCCCGGACGGCAAGGCCGAAACCCTGTTTTTTGAAAGCACGGTGCTCGGCGCCACGCTGGCACAGGGCCTGCAAAAAGCGTTGCATGAGGCGATTACCAAACTGCCCATCCCCAAGGTCATGCAATACCAGTTGGAGCGCGATTGCGAACTGCCCGGCTGGAGCACGGTGAGCTTCGTGCGCCCGGCCCATGGCCTGGTCGCCTTGCATGGCAGCACCGTGGTGCCCGTCACCGCGCTGGGCTTGCAGGCAGGCAGCAGCACCCAAGGCCACCGCTTTGAAGCATCCAAATCGCCCGTGGTTATTGCCCACGCCGACGACTACGCCGCCACCCTGGCGCGCGACGGCGCGGTGATCGCCAGCTTCGAGGCGCGCCGCGCCGACATTGCGCGCCAGTTGCAGGCCGCAGCGGCTGCGTTGGGTGCGCAGCCGGTAGATGACGAGGCGCTGTTGGACGAGGTCACTGCGTTGGTGGAGCGCCCCAATGTGCTGACCTGCAGCTTTGAGGCGGAATTTTTGCAAGTGCCGCAAGAATGCCTGATTCTGACCATGAAGGCCAACCAAAAGTACTTTCCGCTGCTCGACGCAGCGGGCAAGTTGAGCAACAAATTCTTGGTGGTCAGCAACGTCAGCCCGGCCGACCCCAGCGCGGTGATTGGCGGCAACGAGCGCGTGGTGCGCCCGCGCCTGGCCGACGCGCAGTTCTTTTTTGACCAGGACCGCAAGAAGACGCTGGAATCGCGCGTCGAAGGCCTGTCCAAGGTTGTGTACCACAACAAACTGGGCAGCCAGGGTGAGCGCATGGCGCGCGTCTGCGCCATCGCCCGCGCCATCGGCCAGCAGCTCGGCGGCGACACGCTGGCGGACAAAGCGGCGCTGGCCGCACGCCTGGCCAAGACCGATTTGCTGACCGACATGGTGGGCGAGTTCCCGGAGCTGCAAGGAACCATGGGCGGCTACTACGCGCGCCACGATGGCCTGTCCGTCGAAATCGCCGAGGCGATTGAAGACCACTACAAACCCCGCTTTGCCGGTGACAGCCTGCCGCGCAACCCGGTGGGCCTGGTGGTGGCGCTGGCCGACAAGCTGGAAACATTGGTGGGCATGTTTGGCATTGGCAATGTGCCCACGGGCGACAAAGACCCGTTTGCGCTGCGCCGCCATGCGCTGGGTTTAATTCGCATGCTGATTGAGCAGGATATGGAGCTCGACTTGGTGGTCACGCTGCAAAGCGCAGCCCCGGCCTTTGGCAGCTTGATTGCTGATCCCACGCTGGCGCTGGCCGACTTTGTTTATGACCGCCTATCGGGCAGCTTGCGCGAACAGGGCTACAGCGCGCAAGAGGTAGACGCCGTCTTGGCCCTGCGCCCACAGCGCCTGGGTGATGTGCCTAAGCGCCTGTTGGCCGTGCGCGCCTTTGCCGCCCTGCCCGAGAGCGCCGCGCTGGCAGCCGCCAACAAGCGCATTGGCAACATCCTGAAAAAAACCGACGACGTCGACGCCCACGTCAGCCCGGTGCTGCTGCAAGAGCCCGCGGAGCAAGCCCTGTTTGCCGCCCTGCAAACCGTGCTGCCGCAGGCCAATGCCTTGTTTGAGTCCGGCGACTACACCGCCAGCCTGCAAGCGCTGGCCGCCTTGCGCGCGCCGGTCGATGCCTTCTTTGATGGGGTAATGGTGAACGCTGAGCAGCTCGATGTGCGCCTGAACCGCCTGGGCTAGCTCAAGAGCCTGCATGTCGCCATGAACCGCGTTGCCGATTTGTCAAAGCTGGCAGCCTAGGGCGCGATCCACCATGCTGACCATGAAACTTTGCATCCTGGACCGCGACGGCACCATCAACCAAGACCGTGACGACTTCGTCAAGTCCGCCGACGAGTGGCAGCCGCTGCCCGGGGCACTGGAGGCCATTGCCCGCATCAACCACGCGGGCTGGCATGTGGTGGTGGCGAGCAACCAGTCGGGCCTGGGGCGCGGGCTGTTTGACGTGGCCGCACTCAACGCCATCCACGCCAAGATGCACAGCATGCTTGCAGCGGTCGGGGGCCGGGTGGAAGCGGTGTTTTACTGCCCGCATGCGCCCGAAGAAGCCTGCACGTGCCGCAAACCGGCGCCGGGTTTGTTCATCCAAATTGCCGAGCGCTATGGCGTGTCCCTGGCGGGCATGCCCGCAGTGGGCGACTCGGCGCGTGATCTGGTGGCTGCCGTGGCCGTGGGTTGCACGCCCCACGCGGTGCTGACCGGAAAAGCCGCGACATTTGCGGGCCAGAGCTTGCCAGCGACGTATCCGGCGCATACTGTGGTGCATGCCGATTTGGCGGCCTTTGCCGATTACTTGGTGGCCCAGACCTAGCTTGGGTCGCTTGCACATTGTTTTCCACGAGGTAAATCACCGATGTCCTTTGTTCGTTCGGTCTTGCACATGCTGTGGATGGTGCTCACGGTGATTCCCTGGGCCACGGTGCTGATCATCGTGTCGATCTTTGTCCGCGGGGACCGCCTGTGGTGGGTGGCCGCGGGTTGGCTGCGTTGCGCTGTATTTGGTGCGCGCTTTATCTGCGGTATCCGAGTCCGCGTCACCGGTATGGAGCACCTGCCTTCGGGAAAAAACAGCGGCGCGATTTTGCTGGTCAAGCACCAGTCCACGCTGGAGACTTTTTTGCTGCCCGCCATCATGCCGCACCCGCTGGCCTTTGTATTCAAGAAAGAGCTGCTCTACGTGCCGTTTTTTGGCTGGTCCATGGCGCGGCTGGACATGATCCACATCGACCGCAGCCTGCGCGCGCGCGCCTTTGCAAAGGTAGTGTCGCAGGGCAAAGAGCTGCTGGCGCGCGGCGTGTGGGTCATCATGTTTCCTGAGGGCACGCGCATCCCGCGCGGCGAAAAAGGGGAATACAAGTCCGGCGGCACACGCCTGGCGATTCAAACCGGCGCGCCGGTGTTCCCAATTGCGGTGAACTCGGCCACCTGCTGGCCGCGCAAGGCCTTTGTCAAACACCCAGGCGTGGTGGACGTGTCGATTGGCCCGGCCATCTCGGGCGCGGGCCGTCGCCCCGAAGAAATGATGCGCGAGGTGGAGGCCTGGATAGAGACCGAAATGCACCGGCTCGACCCCGAGGCCTACGCCACAGTGTGACCGTCCAGCGAGGTATTGCGTGCACCCCTTGTTGCGCTTCACGCTGGATTTGTTTGATCCCCCGCCGCAGAAAGCCCCTGAGCCAGGCAGCGCACGACCGCGCGCCAAACCGTCCCAACCCTTAGTGCCGCCAGCGAACCCTGCGGCCTTGCCAGCGAGCCGACCGGTCTCTGGCGTCGAATTTGTTCACCCCCGGGCCACACGCCAAGTCCATTTGGACGGCGTGTTGGTGGCCTACGCCCTGGTGCGCGGCAAGCGGCGCACCATTGGCATGGTGGTCGGGCCCGATGGCCTGGGCGTGCGAGCCCCGCGCTGGACGACGCTGAATGAAATTGACGCAGCCTTGCAAAGCAAGGCGCAGTGGATTGTGCGCAAGCTGCGGCAAACCCAAGAACACCACACGCAGCAGCTCCAAACCCGCATCGAGTGGCGCGACGGTGCGCAGTTTCCTTATCTGGGTGGCACGGTGCAATTGCACCTTGACTCCGGCCACCGCTTTGTCGGCGCCGGCGCGCAGCTCGACGACGCGCCCTTTCCCGCGCTTGAGGGCGCAACGTCGCCTTCGCCCGGCGCCGCAGTGCGCTTGTTGCGCGTCGCCTTGCCGCCTACAGCCAGCGCCGCGCAAATCCGCGACGCGGTGCAGGCTTGGCTGATGCGTCAGGCGCTGGACCTGTTTGCCCAGCGCCTGGCGCACTTTGGCCCTTTGTTGCAAGTGCAGCACAAGCGCTTGGCGCTCAGCAGCGCGGGCACGCGCTGGGGCAGCGCCCGCAGCGACGGCTCCATCCGCCTCAACTGGCGGCTGATGCACTTTGCTTTGCCGGTGATCGACTACGTGGTCGCCCACGAGCTCAGCCACCTGCGGGTGATGAACCACAGCCCGCTGTTTTGGGACACGGTGTGCGGCGTGGTGCCGGACTATGCACAGCAACGCAGAGCGCTCAAGACCGAGCTCGCGCCTGAGTGGTGAGCGCCACGCCGCGCGCTTGAGCGAGCGGCTTTAGGCCGCCGCCTTCACCGCAAACCGGTAAACCCCATCCGCGCCCAGGCGACGCTGCAATTTGTGTTCAAACCACAGCAGATGCAAGTGCGCCACCGCCTCGCCCATGGCAAACGTCATCTGGTGCAGATCGAGTTCGCGCTTGAACATCACCGGAATGATGTCGCGCGCGCTGCATGGCGCTGCGGTGCAGGCCTGCATCACCTCGGCCAGGCGGTCGCGGTGGTGGTCGTGCAACTGGCCGATACGGGTGTGCAAGCCAGTAAAAGGCTTGCCATGGGCGGGCAGGGTGAGTGTGTGTTCGGGCAGGTCGGCAAAGCGGTCAATCGAGTCCAAAAACAGGCGTAGCGCGTCGGACTCGGGTTCTTGCTCGTAGACGCTGACGTTGGTAGAAATGCGCGGCAGCATCATGTCCCCGCCAATGAGCACTTGCAACTCGTCGCAGTACAGCGCGATGTGCTCGGGCGCATGGCCGTAGCCGCTGATGCATCGCCAGCTGCGCCCGCCGATGTCCAGTAGCTTGCCGTCCATCAGGCGGCAGTAGCTTTCGGGCATGGAGGGCACCAGGCCTGGAAAGTAGTTGGTGCGGGCGCGGATTTTGGCTACCGATTCGGGGTCGGTCAGTCCGTGTTTGGCAAAGTAGGCTGCAGAGCGCTCGCCGCCAAAGCCGTTGTCGCCCAGGCAGGCCATGCGCGCCACCTGGTAGTCCGTGGCGCTAATCCACAGGGCCACGTTCCAGCGCTGGCACAGCCAGTGCGCCAGACCAATGTGGTCGGGGTGCATGTGGGTGGCAATCACCCGCAGAATCGGTAGGCCTTCGAGCTCATTGGCAAAAATCGCCTCCCACTGGGCCTTGGACTCGTCGCGGCTGATGCAGCAGTCCACCACGCTCCAGCCGTCCACCGGACCGTTTTCGCCCTCCAGCGTGTCACGCAGCAGCCATAGGTTGATATGGTTCAGCGCAAACGGCAGTGCCATGCGGATCCACTTGATGCCGGGTGCCACCTCGATGCAGCGGCCGGGCTCGGGCAGAGCCTCGCCCAGGGGATAGTGGAGTTGCTGTTCGAGTGCGTTCATGGGTGGTTTTTTTGCCTCATAATTGACGTTTACGTAAACGTCAATGGGGATGATTGTAGACAGCAGGTGTTGCCGCCCCTGTCGCCTCGGTTTAGGTCTAGGCTGGGCGTTTTATCGGAATTCTTTCAAGACACTTCATTGCACGGCATGAGCACCACTTTCAGCATTGGCGATCTGGCCCGCGAGTTTGACCTGACCACGCGCGCCATCCGGTTTTATGAGGACTTAGGACTCTTGCAGCCCGAGCGCACGGGGCCGCTGGGGCGCAACCGGGTGTATAGCGTGCGCGACCGCACCCGCCTCAAGCTCACCCTGCGCGCCAAGCGCCTGGGCCTGAGCCTGACCGAGGCCAAAGACATCATCGAGACCTACGACAGCCCGCGCGACACCGGTACGCAATTGACCAAGTTTTTGGCCGTGCTGGACGCCCATCGCGCGCGCATTGAAGAGCAAATGGCCGACCTGCAGGCCAACTTGGACGAAATCAAAGTCCACCAGCGCGAGGCGCGCTCCCTCTTGGCAAAAACGCACTCCCCCGCCACCAAGGCCAACACGCCCAAAAACACCGCCAAGACCGCTAAGGCCAAAAAGCCCCTTGCGCCATGATCACGCAAATCCTGACCACCGTGTCGGCCACGCGCTGAATCCGCCTTAAAGCCTCACTTGAACCCAAGGACCCTTCCCATGAACAACTTGCCCGGCCTGGACTTTCAACTCGGCGAAGACGTAGACGCCTTGCGCGACGCAGTGCGCGAATTTGCGCAGATTGAGAT
>JARXAU010000051.1 GCA_029865675.1 Rhodoferax sp. | reverse complement strand
GTGTCGGTGAGTGCGCCAGCGTACAAGCGCTGCCCAGCAAGTCGTCGCCGCCATGGCGAGCAACAAGAGCGTGAGAGAAAACTGAGGCTCAAAGCCCGGTGCCAAACGCGCGACGTTGGCTGCCGGCGCGCTGGGAAAACCGGTTTGCATCGCCACCCACACTACCCAAACGATCAGTCCACACCCCGAGAAAAACAGCAGCGTAAACCAGTCGATCAAGGATGCGATTTGTCGCTGCAGGGTAGGCAACGCAAAAGCCGCCAGGCTGGCCAGTGCAGGTAGCCCCAGTAACAGAGTCCGGTCGGATGAGCCGGTGAACAGTGTCGCAAACAACGTAACGGCCATTAGCCACAGTGGCAGCGCAATATGTCGGCTGCTAATCTGCCCGCGCCAGCGCCATACCGCCCATAGCGCCAAAGGCCATGCTGGCCACGTAAACCAGACCAGTAGTTGAAAGTAGCCGTTCCAATCGATCCACAGAGCCGCAGGGGCAATCACTGACCATTGCCATAGGTTAAGTGATGTGGCAATGACGGCGCTCAAAATGCAGCCAAAAAACAAGGTTGCGGTGGCATTACGCCGGGCAGCATGCGCACTCCAAACGCCCTCTGTGGATGTGCGGTTCGGTGCCCCTAGCAATAAGCAACCCGCGCCGTACAGGATGGCCAGCGTTGGCGCGCCGCTCAGGCTTAGGCCGATCTGCCCCAGAAGTGTCGCTGGTCCCGCCAGTCGCCAACCGTAGGGCAGGGCGCTTACGCCATAAAAATACAGCCCCATGAACCCCAGCTGCGCCAGGGCCGGGGTGGTTTCATGGCCCAGTTGGGCCAATCCCAAGCAGGCGATCAAGGCCAATAATCCCCCGTCCGCCACAGTGCGGGCGTAATCGCTGGGCCCGGCTTGGCCCCCAAACGCAAAGGCTACGGGTTGCGCCCTGGGACTTTTTGCCAGGTAGTAAGTGCCATACCAAGTTCCTGACATGGCCACTGCTAAAAGCACTGCGAATGGCAGGCGAATCAGCCACAGCGCCGCTTCTTGGTTTGGCGCCAACTGAATCATCCAAGCGCCTAGCCAATAGGGGATTAAGGCCTTGTGTTCTGAAGCAATCCCGACCAATGTAGGTTGCCACCAATCGGTTCGGTAAGCTGCCAGCTCGGACATGAACCCCATAGCGACCATGTCTGCGCTCTTCCAACCTTCGCGGCCCAAGAACCCGGCGAGCACGTACACCGCACAAAGGCCAAGCAGCGCCCCGCGCGGCAAGCGTTTTACGGCCGCCTTCGCTACGACGGCGGGATTGGCGGGTGGCACAGTTTCAGGGTCCAAACAAAAAAAGCAGCCTAGGAACCCGGGCTGCTTTTTGTGCAGAAGACCGGACACAAGCCCGGTTCGGCATTACTTCGGGGTCGTGACGCTGGTCTTGCCGAAGCGGTTGCGGAATTTCTCCACGCGTCCACCCATGTTGTCCACGGACTTTTGGGTGCCGGTGTAAAAAGGATGCGATTCGCTGGAGGTATCAAGTTTGTACAGAGGCAGTTCACGCCCGTCTTCCATCTTGATCATTTCCTTGGTGTTGGCGCATGAACGGGTCACAAACTTGAAGTTGTTGGACAGGTCCATGAAGCACACTTCGCGGTAGTTGGGGTGAATTCCAGATTTCATTATGTGTCCATCAGTTGCGCCAGCCGCATCGGGTCCTCGGACAAACCCTTGTCCAATCCAAAACCCGGTGTACTTGTCGCGTAGTAAAGCCTATGAGTATATGCCAGCGACCGGGATCAGCCGCCGCGCCGCATCATGTCGAAAAATTCGCTGTTGGTTTTGGTGGCGCGCATTTGCTTGAGCACCATTTCCATTGCCTCAATCTCGTCCATGTTGTACAAAAACTGGCGCAGGATGCGCGTTTTTTGCAAGATGTCTGGCGCCAGCAGCAACTCTTCGCGCCGGGTGCCGCTGCGATTGAGCTGGATGGACGGGAACACGCGCTTTTCGTACAGGCGGCGGTCTAGGTGGATTTCCGAGTTGCCGGTGCCCTTGAATTCCTCAAAAATCACCTCGTCCATGCGGCTGCCTGTGTCGACCAGGGCGGTGGCGATGATGGTGAGTGAGCCGCCTTCCTCGACATTGCGTGCCGCGCCCAAAAAGCGCTTGGGGCGCTGCAGCGCGTTGGAGTCCACGCCGCCGGTCAGCACTTTGCCGCTGGAAGGCACGACGTTGTTGTAAGCGCGTGCCAAGCGGGTGATGGAGTCGAGCAAGATCACCACGTCTTTTTTCAGTTCGACCAGGCGTTTGGCGCGCTCTATCACCATTTCGGCCACGTGCACATGGCGCGAAGCGGGTTCGTCAAACGTGGAGGCGATGACCTCGCCCTTGACGGTGCGCTGCATTTCGGTCACTTCTTCCGGGCGTTCGTCCACCAGCAAAACCATCATGTGGCTGTTGGGGTAGTTAGCAGAAATCGCATGGGCAATGTGCTGCATCATCACTGTTTTGCCGCTTTTGGGAGGCGCGACCAGCAATGCGCGCTGGCCTTTGCCGATGGGGGCGATGATGTCGATGACGCGACCGGTGATGTTTTCGTCGCTCTTGTTGTCCTGTTCTAGGCGCATTTGCACCTTGGGGAACAAGGGCGTCAGGTTCTCAAACATCACCTTGTGTTTGTTGCTTTCGGGCGAGTCGCCGTTGACCTTGTCGAGCTTGTTGAGCGCAAAGTAGCGTTCGCCGTCTTTGGGCGTGCGCACTTCGCCTTCGATCATGTCGCCTGTGTGCAGGTTAAAGCGGCGTACTTGGCTGGGGCTGATGTAGATGTCGTCGGTGCTGGCGGTGTAGCTGGTATCGGGGCTGCGCAAAAAGCCGAAGCCATCGGGCAAAATCTCCAGAACGCCATCGGCAATGATTTGCTCACCGGTGCGTGCGCGCTTTTTAATGATGGCAAACATCAACTCCTGTTTGCGCATGCGGCCCGTGTTTTCAATTTCAAGCTCTTCGGCCTGTTTAAGGACTTCCGACACGTGCAGTGCCTTGAGTTCGTTTAAGTGCATGGAATGAGTCCCGTGGGGGAGGTTGGCCGAAGTTTCGGGGATGGCAAAGCGTCAGGGGGTTTGGGGGATTACCGCAATACGAGAAGCGAAAAAAGCGCATCTGAGTTCATGGCCATTGCGGCGCGTCGCATCTGCAAAGGATGCCCGAACGCGCTAATTATGTCAGGAAAACAGCAGGCAAAAAGAAACCGGGCTTACCCGGTTTCTTTTTGCCTGCTCTCACTCACTATTTACCCCAGCGCCCTTGGGGCAATAGGTGGAGACTCAAATTTGCTCGTCGATAAATGCGATCAACTGAGATTTGCTAAGCGCACCTACTTTGGTGGCGGCGAGCTTGCCGTTTTTAAACAACATCAGTGTGGGAATACCCCGGATACCAAACTTTGCAGGGATTTCGCGGTTTTCGTCGACATTCATTTTGGCAATCTGCAATTTGCCTTCATAGGCCATGGAAACCTCGTCCAAAATCGGGGCGATCATCTTGCAAGGGCCGCACCATTCAGCCCAGTAGTCCACCAAAATGGGGTGCGCAGCCTGAAGCACATCGACTTCAAAAGTGGCGTCGGTGATATGTTTTACGAGTTCGCTGGCCATGGTGATTTCCTTTGAAATGGGGTAGCCGATATGTGGGGAATGATTGTGACAGAAAGCAGACAACGACGGCCCTGGGCGACGCCATGATCGGTGCAAAGACACTCGCATCCGCGCTAAGCGTTACCCCGCGCCAGGCAAAGTACCAGGCGTGCCATGTTTTGTGACTTTCCCTTGGTCGTGATCGGCGGGGGGCCCGCCGGTCTTATGGCAGCACAAAGGCTTGCAGAGTTGGGCCATGCGGTGCACGTGTTTGACTCCATGCCTTCGGTTGGACGCAAGTTTTTGCTGGCGGGCAAAGGCGGCTTGAATTTGACGCATTCAGAGGCCACCGAGACCTTTGTGAGTCGCTTTGGGTTCCGATGCTCTGAGATGGAGTCCGTGCTTTACGACTTTGGCGCAGATGCGGTTCGCGCCTGGGCGCGAGGTCTGGGGGTGAACACCTTTGTCGGCACGTCGGGTCGTGTGTTTCCTACGGACTTGAAGGCTGCGCCCTTGCTGCGCGCTTGGCTGGCGCACTTACGTCATCCCCCGCATGGTGCCCCAGTGCAATTCCACATGCGCCACCGATGGCTGGGCTGGGACGATCAGAACAGGCTGCTTTTCAACGCCCCGCAGGGCGAGGTGCGCGTGCAGGCACGGGCGGTGGTGCTGGCGCTGGGCGGCGCAAGCTGGGCGCGGCTGGGCTCAGACGGGGCGTGGTGCGCCCCTTTGCAGGCGCGTGGTGTGGATCTGGCGCCACTGCTACCGGCCAACTGCGGCTTTGATGTGGCTGGAGGCTGGAGCCCGTTTTTTGCTGAAAAATTTGCTGGACAGCCTTTCAAGACCGTTGCGATCACCGTGCCTGGCGAGCATGCGGGCGCAGCGCCCTTGTTTCAGCGCAAGGGCGAGTTTGTCGCCACCGCAACGGGGGTCGAAGGCAGCCTGATTTATGCTGCATCGCAGGTACTCCGTGACACTTTGCTGCGCACTGGGCGGGCAAACTTTCACATTGATTTGTTGCCGGACATGGCGCCCGAGCGCGTATTGGCCGAAGTGCGCCACCCGCGCGGTTCGCGCTCACTGTCTAGCCATTTGAAGAGCCGCTTGCACTTGGACGGCATCAAGGCCGCTGTGTTGCGCGAGTGCGTGTCCAAGGCGACGTTTGACGATCCTGTCGCCCTAGCTGCGGCCATCAAGGCCGTGCCGATTGCCTTGGGGGCTACCCGCCCTTTGGACGAGGCAATCAGCAGCGCAGGCGGTGTGCGCTTTGAAGGTTTGACCGATGATTTAATGCTCAAGCAGTTGCCTGGCGTGTTTTGCGCGGGGGAGATGCTCGATTGGGAAGCGCCTACTGGCGGCTACTTGCTCAGCGCGTCGCTGGCCACCGGCTACCGGGCGGCGCGCGGCGTGATGAACTACTTGCGCGCTGTTTGAGGGGTTGACGAGCCTAACCCCGGCACTGACTCCACAGTTAGGGCTGCTTGGTTCCCCACCTGACCCGGTTGGCCGCTTCACCATGCGAGGAGGCCCGTCGGACACGATTGTAAGGCCAGCCCTTTTTGCGCCCGCCCGTAGAATCCTTGCATGTCTTACCTCGTGCTCGCCCGCAAGTACCGCCCGCGCAATTTCGCTGAAATGGTGGGCCAGGACCACGTGGTGCAAGCGTTGAGCAACGCCCTGACCACGCAGCGTCTGCACCATGCCTATTTGTTTACCGGCACGCGCGGCGTGGGCAAGACCACGGTGTCGCGCATCTTGGCCAAATCGCTCAATTGCCAGGGCGTCGATGGGCAGGGCGGCATCACCGCCACGCCCTGCGGCGTGTGCCAAGCCTGTACCGACATCGATTCTGGGCGTTTTGTGGACTACACCGAGTTGGACGCCGCGTCTAACCGGGGTATCGACGACGTGCAGACCCTGCTGGAGCAGGCCGTGTACAAGCCGGTGCAGGGGCGCTTCAAGGTATTCATGATCGACGAGGTGCATATGCTTACCGGGCCCGCGTTCAACGCCATGTTGAAGACGCTCGAAGAGCCGCCGGACTACCTGAAATTTGTGCTGGCCACTACGGACCCGCAAAAAGTGCCGGTCACCGTGCTCTCGCGCTGCCTGCAATTCAACCTGCGGCCCATGGCGCCCGAGACGATTCGGGAGCATTTGATACAAGTGTTAGGGCAGGAGGCTGTGGCCTCCGACCCCCAGGCATTGCGCTTGCTAGCCCGCGCAGCGCGCGGCTCCATGCGCGACGCCCTGAGCCTGACCGACCAGGCCATTGCTTTTGGCGCGGGCGCCTTGTCCGAGGCCACAGTGCGCACCATGCTGGGCAGCGTGGACCGCAGCTATGTGTTTCGCCTGATCGAAGCGCTGGCCCTGGGCGATGGCCGCACGGTGGTGCAAACCGTGGACACCTTGCGCCTCAACGGCTTGAGCGCCGCCTCTACGCTAGAAGAAATGGCCACGGTCTTGCAACGCATGGCAGTGCTGCAAACCATGGGGCCAGCGCCTACGGACGGCGACGACGACAGCGACACGGAAGCGCAAGACACGGCGCGCCTGGCCGCAACCCTTCCTGCGGACGAGACGCAACTTCTGTACAGCATCTGCCTGCACGGCCGTGGCGATTTGGGCCTCGCGCCCGACGAATACGCCGCGCTCACCATGGTGCTCTTGCGCCTGTTGGCATTCAAGCCGCCGGTTCCGCAGGGCGAGCGTGTGCCAGCGGCCAGCAACGCGCCCTTGGTGGAAAAAAAAACTCTGAATAGTGGCCCAACCGGGGCAGCGGCGCCGTTGCAGCGTCCGGCTTCTGCCGATTCTGCGCGTGTGGTGCAGGCTCCAGTGGGTGCGCCACGTACTGTTCAACCGTGGGAAGACCCTCCCGCAGCGCCCGATCTACCGGTTCAAGTGCCGTCTGAGCCTCCCCCACACGCCGCTTCCACCCCACGGATTCCTGTTCCCGCCCAGGCGCTGGGTTCGGCCGCCAAGCCGGTGGCTGTGGCTGCGGCGGTGTATTCGCAAAGCGGTGCGGTGCCGCCAGGGCACATCCTGCCGGTGCGGGCCGCCACCGGTGGTGGTGATGCGCATGAAGGAGTGGATGGGGGCGACGAGGGTGACGACAGCGCGCTCGCGGTCCCGCGCCGCCCTGCGCCTATTGACCACCGTGTGGTGGGCGTGCCGGTGCGCCAGCAGACCGAGTGCCGGGCCGACGCCAACGCCGCAGCACATGCCACGCCGGTGCTCATTCCCACCGAAGAGGGCGACTTTTGGCACGCCACCGTCCAGTCGCTGGTGGATGCCCAGGCCATTGGCGCCATGGTGCGCGAGTTGGCATTGCAGGCGCAGCTCGTGGCCCGCGACGAAGGCCAGTGGCTGCTGCGCGTAGAACGCGAGTCGCTCAACCAGGCCGGTAGCCGAGATCGGCTCGCGCTGGCGCTGAAAGACGCTGGTTTTGACGTTGCGCTGGCGGTGGAAGTGGGGCGGGTGACGGACAGCCCCTCCCGGCGCAACGCCAGCGCCAGCGCCGAGCGCCAGGTGGCTGCCGAACAGCTGATTTACGCCACGCCGCTGGTGCAACACCTGATGCGTGACTTCGGCGCCAAGGTGGTGCCCGGCTCCATCCGACCGCTCTGATTTTTTCATTCCCAACCTTATTTACCCAAAGGAATCGCCCCATGTTCAACAAAGGACAACTCGCTGGCCTGATGAAGCAAGCCCAGGCCATGCAGGACAACATGAAAAAAGCCCAGGACGAACTGGGCAACATCGAGGTCAGCGGTGAGTCGGGCTCTGGCCTGGTCAAAGTCACCATGACGTGCAAGCACGAGGTGCGCCGCGTCACCATAGACCCTAGCCTGCTGGCTGATGACAAAGACATGCTGGAAGACCTGGTAGCTGCTGCCTTCAACGCTGCCTTGCGCGTGGCGGAAGAAACCTCAGCGCAAAAGCTGGGCAAGATCACGGCGGGCATGCCTGGCTTGCCTGGCGGCATGAAGCTCCCGTTCTAAGGCAGCAATGCAAGCTTGCAATGGCGCTGCGCATGTCTGACGCGCATTCACTCGACACCCTGATTCAGGCGCTCAAACGCCTGCCCGGCGTGGGCGTGAAATCGGCGCAGCGCATGGCGTTTCACCTCTTGCAGCGCGACCGCGCAGGCGCCCAGGCCCTGGCACGCGCGCTCATGGAAGCGGCTGAGAACGTTCACCACTGTGAGCGCTGCCACACGCTTACCCAAGACCGCGTTTGCGCCACCTGCCTAGACACCCGGCGCGACCACACCCAGCTTTGCGTGGTGGAGACGCCGGCCGACCAGGCGGCGCTGGAGCGCACCGGCGCTTACCGGGGTTTGTACTTTGTGCTCATGGGCAAGCTCAGCCCCTTGGACGGCATTGGCCCCCATGACTTGGGTTTGCAAAAACTCTTCACGCGGGCCTGCGACGGCATCGTGCAAGAGGTGATATTGGCCACCAACTTCACCGCCGAGGGCGAGGCCACCGCCCACGTGATCGCCGAGGGCCTGAAAGCCAAAGGCCTGCAGCCCACGCGCTTGGCGCGCGGCGTGCCGGTGGGCAGCGAGCTGGAATATGTGGATTTGGGCACGATTGCCCATGCGCTGGTCGATAGGCGCTAGGCGAAGCATCCTGGCTCTGCAAAGTGCGCACCACCCCTCTGTTTTTTTTACTGAAAGTTCCCTATGACTCCGATTGCCTTTAGCCTGGATTACTGGTGTGTATTGATTGCCGCGCTGCTGCCTGTGGTGTGCGCTGGCATTGCCAAAAGCAAGGCCTTTGGCAAGCCGGTGGCGCAGGGCGGCTTTGATAACGCCAACCCCCGGGAATGGCTGTTGCGCCAGTCCGACTGGCAGGCGCGGGCTAATGCGGCACAGGCCAATAGCTTTGAGGCACTGCCATTCTTCATTGGCGCGGTGCTGATTGCGCACCAGTTGGGCGCGGACCAGGGCTTGCTTAACGCCTTGGCTGTGGCTTACGTCGGTTTGCGCATTGCTTACATTGCCGCCTATGTGGGTAACTGGGCCAGCGTGCGCACCTTGGTTTGGGTGGGTGCGCTTGCGGTGAACATCGCGATTTTGTTTGCCGGATACCGCTGATCTAGCGGATTAGATTGAACCTGCAAAGCGCTGGGCCTTAAGCCTTGGCTTGCTTTGCGGTGGCGGCACCCGCGTTTTTTGCCGTGGGCCGCGCCTTTGGCTTATTGCTGGAGCGCCACGCGGGTTGCGAAGATTTCTTCGCTTTAGAACCAGCTGCGCTTGCGGACACGTAAACCACCACGCTTTGCCCCGCCTTGAACGTTGCGTTGGACGCTACTTTGTTCCACTGCGCCACATTGGCGGCGCTGGTGGTGTAACGCCGGGCGATGCTTTCCACTGAGTCACCTTTGCGCGCGCGCATGGTTTTACGCACTTGCACGATCTCGGGGGCAAAGCTCAGCTGGCCACGGTCGGCGATGGTCTCGGTGACGTCGAGGTGCGCGTCTGCAGCGCGTGGCACCAGCAGTGCGGAACCGGGCTTGATCAGCATGCCTTTGGGAATGCTGTTGACTTCGCGTAGCTGCGCCTCGGTCATTCCCACCCGCTTGGCAGCCTCGGCCACCCGCAGGGTGCGCGGGGCCAGCCATACCGTCCAGCTCGCAAGGCGGGAGCCGGTGAATCGGTCCAAGTTTTGCTGGAACACCTCGGCGCTGTCCCACGGGAGCAAAATTTGCGGCATTCCCGCTGCCAGGATCACCGGCTTGTTCAGTGACGGATTGAGCGCTTTGAAGTCATCCAAGGGCACTTCGGCCAGCTTTGCGGCCAAAATCACGTCGATATCCCGGCGAATACTTACGCTTTGAAAATAGGGGTGGTTGTCTATCTTGGGCAAGTCGCTGCCAAAAGCTTGGGGCCGCGCCACGATGTTTTTGATGGCCTGGAGTTTGGGCACATAAAACCGGGTCTCCATGGGCATTGTGAGGTCGGTATAGCTGGTGCCCAGCATTCGCCGTTCATTTTTTGCAATGGCCCGGCCCACGCTGCCCTCGCCCCAGTTGTAGGCCGCTAGCGCCAGATGCCAGTCGCCGAACATGCCATGCAGTTTCTGCAGGTAGTCCAGCGCAGCACGCGTAGAAGCCAGCACGTCACGCCGATCGTCGCGAAACACGTTTTGCTTGAGCTCGAAGAATTTGCCCGTAGCGGGCATGAATTGCCACATGCCGGCAGCTTTGGCGCTCGAAACCGCTTGCGGGTTGAATGCGCTTTCCACAAAGGGCAGCAAAGCCAGCTCAGTGGGCATGTTGCGCAACTCCAACTCTTCAACGATGTGAAACAGGTATTTGCGCGAGCGCTCGGTCATGCGAAAAATGTAATCCGGCCGAGCGGTGTACCAAACCTCGCGGTCGCGTACCAAGCTACTTTCTAAGTCCGGCATGGCGTAACCGCGGCGGATGCGCTCCCACAAATCGGTGGTGGTTGCCAGCTCTGCTACCGAACGGCTTGTCGCCTCTTGGGGCGCTAAAGGCTGCAAGTCTAGGGTCACCGGCTGCGCGTGCGCGAAGGCTACGAACCCCCACCCGACCCCCGCCACCACCGCTAGCTGAAACACACGCCGCGCGACCGTCCCGCATCGGGTGAGAGAGATGTGAGTCAAAACTGGTTCTTCCACGACCGCAGGGCAGCGAACACCCCTTCACTTGCGGTCTGCGCGGCGCTGTAGCGCTGCGCAGATGCCACCACGGTGGCGTGTGCACTGCGCAAAAATGGGTTGATGGCGCGCTCTTGCGAGATGGTGGACGGAAGCGTGGGCAGGCCCGCAGCGCGCAAATCCAGGCAGTGGCGCTGGTAGGCGACCAGCGTCGCGTTATCGGGCTCTACCGCTGTGGCAAATTTCAGATTGCTTAAGGTGTATTCATGGGTGCAACACACCCGGGTGTCGCCGGGTAAGGCTGCCAGTGTTTCTAACGACGCCAGCATCTGCGCTGGCGTGCCCTCAAAGAGGCGACCGCACCCGCCGCTGAACAGGGTGTCACCGCAAAACAGCAGTGGCGCACCGTCCATGGCCGGGCAGAAATAGGCAATGTGACCTGCGGTGTGCCCAGGCACTTCAATGACCTGAAAGGACAGTCCCAGCACTGCAATGGTTTCGTCCTGCGCGACGCGGCGCAGGGGCTCAGGCATGGCTTCACGGTAGGGGCCAAATACGGCCGCACCAGTAGCATCGCGCAGCTCGGAGACGCCGCCGGTGTGATCGGGGTGGTGGTGCGTGACTAGAATGCCTCGCAGCTCAAGCCCGTTCGCAGCCAAGGCCTGTAGGACCGGCTTGGCATCGCCAGGATCGACCACCCAAGCGGCCTGCCCGTCGTGCAGCATCCAGATGTAATTGTCAGAAAATGCGGGCAGCGGTATTAACTTCATGAGCGACCAAATTATAGATTTGCAAGACTGGCTGGACACGCCACCCGGACGCCACCTGTTGGACTGGGAACAGGCCCAAGTGGGCCGCGCGGTGTCGGACATCTTCGGCTACCACGCTTTGCAACTCGGTTTACCTGCGATGGCAGGCTTGCAGCATAACCGCATGCCGCACCGCTGGTTGGCCACCCAGCAGCGGCCCGAGCCCAGGTCAAACGCTGCCGTACCCGAGGTTCCCGTGGCTTTGGTGGCCGACTTTGCTGCTTTACCCTTTCCGTCTGCCAGCCTCGACTTAGTGGTTTTGCCCCACACCCTGGAATGGGGGGACGCCCACGCCACCTTGCGCGAGGTTGAGCGCGTCTTGGTCGCAGAGGGCCGGGTGGTAATCAGCGGCTTCAATCCCGTGAGCTTGTGGGCGTTTCGCTTGGCACGCGAGAGAGTTTTTCGACGGCTCGGGCTAGGGCGATTGATGGGGAATGTGTACCTGCCTGTTCCCGATGCATTTTTGGGTATTTGGCGCTTGCGGGATTGGTTGCGCTTGCTGGGCTTTGAAGTTGAGCTAGTGCGCTATGGATGCTACGCCCCGGCGGTGGACCGTGCGGTTTGGCTCCAGCGCTTTGCTTGGCTAGAACCCCTGGGCGCGCGTTGGTGGCCTGTGTTGGGTGCCGCCTATGTGCTGGTGGCGGTAAAAAAAGTGCGCGGCACGCGCTTGCTGGGTGCCACTTGGAAGGCGGTGCCAGTGCGCGCTGCCACCACGGTAGTGGCGGGTCAGCGCCGCCAGGACATGGTTAAAAAGGATGCAGAACAGTGAATCAAGTGGTCATCTACACCGACGGCGCCTGCAAAGGCAACCCCGGCCCCGGCGGCTGGGGCGCACTCTTGCGGTCCGAAGACGGCTCTGAGAAAGAACTCTGCGGCGGCGAGCCCGGCACCACCAACAACCGCATGGAAATGATGGCCGTCATTCAGGCGCTCTCGGCGCTCAAGCGCCCCTGCCAAGTCACGCTGCACGTGGACAGCCAGTACGTCATCAAAGGCATCACCGAATGGCTGCCCGGCTGGAAAGCCAAAGGCTGGCGCACTGCGGCCAAGCAACCGGTAAAGAATGTGGACTTGTGGCAGCAGCTTGACGCTTTGGTTTCGCAAGGCGGCCACCAAATCGACTGGCGCTGGGTCAAAGGCCACAACGGAGACCCCGGCAATGAGCGGGCGGACGGGTTGGCCAACAAAGGCGTGGGAATGGGCGCTGGGCTCACCTAGCCTTGCCTTGCCTAGTGGGCCCAGTTTTCCAGCTTGAGGCCTTTTACGCGTTGAAATTCCCCCATGTTATTGGTGACTAGCGTAGCGTCTATGGCCAATGCGTGGCAAGCAATCCAGAGGTCATTGGCGCCGATAGGGGTGCCGCAAGCGCGCAATTCGGTGAACTGGTCGGCGTAATGTTCGCAGTGTTCCCTGGCGACTGCGTAGCGCACCGGGACCAGTCGCGTGAGTTCGTCAAGGCGGCGCACCACCTCCGGTTTGCGGGTGCTGCGCTCAGCGCCTTTGAGCAATTCAGCAAAAGTGACAAACGACATGCACAGCTCGGCCTTGCTGTCCAAGGCGTTGATTCGATCAGCCACGCTGGCTGGCTTGTTCTTGATCAGGTAGATCAAGATGTGGGTGTCGAGCATGTAAATCACAGTGCTTCTCGGTCTTGCATGGGCTCGCGCTCTGCCTGGCCCGCCTCAAGCAAGGCGACAAACTCCTCGTCAAAGGCGCCCAGCGCGTCCAGTAGCGCTGCCCCACGGTCCATGGGCATGGGGTGGAGCACCAAATCACCCTCGGCATTGCGAAAGATTTCAACTCGGCTGCTAGATAGCCGGAACTCTTGCGGAATGCGCACGGCTTGGCTATTTCCATTCATGAAAACACGGCTTATGGCTGTTTGCATGGTATTTCCTTTTGTACACCCATTGATGTGTGTATTTT
>JARXAU010000032.1 GCA_029865675.1 Rhodoferax sp. | reverse complement strand
CATCTGGACGCCGCGCAGCGTGACCATCGCACCGATGGGCACATCCTCACGGATCTTGAAACCGGCGATCGCCTTGCGCGACTTGGTGACCACGGGCTTTTGGCCAGCAATCTTGGTCAAGTCGGCAACGGCACTGTCCATTACTTTCTTGTCGGCAACTGCCTCGCTCACACCCATATTGAGCGTGATCTTCGTGAGGCGAGGGACTTGCATTGCCGAAGTGAAACCAAACTTGGCCATCAACTCGGGCGCGAGTTTTTCGCGATAGTGCTGCTGTAAACGTGCCATTTTTATGCCGCCTTAATTTCTTCGCCAGTGGACTTGTAAACGCGCACACGCTTACCGTCGGCTGACACCTTGATACCCACGCGGTCCGCTTTTCCGGACGCCGCGTTGAAAATTGCAACATTAGACTGGTGCATAGGCATCGTTTTTTCAACAATGCCGCCGGTCTCGCCTTTCATCGGATTGGGCTTGGTGTGCTTTTTGACCAAGTTGATACCGTCCACCACAATATGAGAGTCGTCTTTGCGCAGCGAGACTACGCCGCGTTTGCCTTTGTCGCGCCCTGCGATGACGATCACTTGATCGCCTTTACGAATTTTGTTCATCACCAGTCCTTACAAAACTTCAGGTGCCAAGGACACGATCTTCATGAACTTTTCAGTGCGCAACTCGCGCGTCACTGGCCCGAAGATGCGAGTGCCGATGGGTTCGAGCTTGGCGTTGAGCAAAACTGCTGCGTTGCCGTCAAATTTCACTAAAGAGCCATCGCTGCGGCGAATGCCTTTCGCAGTACGAACCACCACAGCGCTGTATACCTCGCCCTTTTTCACACGTGAACGCGGGGCGGCTTCTTTGATGCTGACCTTGATGATGTCGCCTACGCTGGCGTAGCGACGACGTGATCCACCCAATACTTTGATGCAAAGTACGGATTTCGCGCCGGTGTTGTCGGCGACTTCCAGTCGAGTTTCAGTTTGGATCATTTCTTTGTTCCCAACTTGCACCAAGAGCGCTTCGCGTCTTTTCAACGCTTCGCACTGTTGGTCAGTCTTGGGCCCGCTGTCTGAGACTCGAACCACTCGAACCTCATTCATTTAGGCAGATATCTGGGCCTTGTTAAGCCAAGCCCTACATTATGCACCACATTTCTGACCTGCGCGACGTTTTGTTAGGCGCCGCGCAAGAAATGTTGGCTGAGCAGAAGAAATTCGGCCAGGTTGGGGCTGTTAGGCAACTCGTCTTCCAATACGCTGGCGACGTTCGGTGCCACTTCCGCTGCCAGCCGTGCATCTAAGAAGAGAAGCCTACACCGCCGCGCCAGCACATCCTCGACGCAAGTGGCGTATTCATACCGGGCGGCGAAACGCACCATGGCTTCGGACAACCCAGGTGCCAACCAGCGCTTGGCACCGGGTAACGTGGTCAAAAAAGCGCTTTCGGTTCCGTAAGAATGCATGCCTTGCTCAGCGCACAGAGAGGAGTGGGCGAAATATGGTTCGGCTTGTGGGGCACCCACCAACGCCAGGTGGGAGGTTCGAGACTCCGCCTTACCAAGGACGAGGCCCCGCTCGACGCAAGCGCTCAATACGTCTTCGGCCATCACCCGGTAGGTGGTCCATTTTCCACCGGTCACGGTCACTAGGCCGTTGCGGCTCACGGTGACGGTGTGTTCGCGGCTAAGCTTTTGCGTCGCTTCCTCATCGTTATAGTGTTTGACTAGGGGTCGCAGGCCAACCCAGGCACTTTTAACGTTGGCGCGGGTGGGCGCTTTGCGCAAATAGCGGGCGGACTCGCCCAGTATGAAATCCACCTCCTGTTTCAAAGGCGAGGGTTCAAGCGCGAGATCCTTTGATGGTGTGTCGGTGGTGCCCAGAATTACTTTTCCCAGCCAAGGCACAGCAAAGAGCACGCGCCCGTCGGAAGTCTTGGGCACCATCAAGGCCACGTCGGCGCTCAGGAAGGCCTTGTCGACCACCAAGTGCACACCCTGGCTGGGTGCCACCATAGGCTTGAACGGGGCCCGGTGGCCCGGCGGGTCGGTGGCGTCATCGATTTCGCGCAGAGCATCAACCCACACGCCGGTGGCGTTGATAACGCAGCGCGTCTGTAGGGAGTAATTCGTTTGTGTCAGCGTGTCGCTGCATTCCAAGCCACTGATTTGACCTCCGTCGTAGCGAAGTCGCTCGGCGCGGCAGTAGTTAATCAGCAGGGCACCGTGCTGCACAGCGGTGCGCGCGATGGCCAGGGCCAGTCGCGCATCGTCAAACTGGCCGTCCCAGTATTTGACGCCACCACGCAGACCCTGGGCGCGCACCGTGGGCAACATCTGCTGGGTTTGGGCGCTGCCGAGCAGTTGGGTCTTGCCCAATCCAGCTTTGCCCGCGAGCTGGTCGTACACGTTAAGGCCCAGGCCGTAGAACGGGATTTCCCACCACCGGTAGCAGGGCATGACAAAAGCCAAGGGCTGCGCAATATGCGGTGCGTTGTGCAGCAAAGTACTGCGCTCACGCAAGGCTTCACGCACCAAAGAAATATTGCCCTGCGCCAGGTAGCGCACGCCGCCGTGGACCAACTTGGTGGAGCGCGAAGATGTCCCTTTGGCAAAGTCCTGCGCCTCTATCAGCACGACTTTAAGGCCGCGTGCCGCAGCATCCAAAGCCACACCCAATCCGGTGGCACCTCCGCCCACGACAGCCAGGTCGTAGCGCGGGTTTGCGGCCAAGCGGGCCAGCAATTCCTGGCGCTTCGTCGGCAGCGGAGGTGGCGCGAAAGGATAGTCAGACATATTTTTAGAAGACGGTCCGCGTGTAGCCATAAGGGCCCACGAACACTTACGGATGTTTAAGGAGTAGGCGCGCGCCACTCAGGCGCGCGTCCCGGCGTTACAAAGGACGCCGTTGGAGTACCGGCTGCTGGTTTTTCCGGCTTGTGTCGCGCCCAACAAGACCGTTACCGCACCCGGGCGCAAATGCAAGTCCAGGTCATAGAGCCACGGCTGCGCCCCCACCTTTTTGCTGATGCCTTCTAGCCGTAGCTCCATCTCCGCCCTTTGGAAAGCAGCACCGTTTTGGCGCAATAAATATTCGATTATGAGAACTATTGTTCGTATTTATTCGCATTATCTAGGTGTTTACCCTGAAATTATTCCTTTTGGTTCGATTTAGAGTCGAGGGAGGCGCTTTTGCGCAGCATGCAAAAATTTAACGATGAACCCGAACCCCCGCCAAATCAAACTCCTCAAGGTGGTGCAAGCCCTCGGTTCGGTGACGGTTGAGCAGCTAGCGGACCAGCTTGATGTGACGCTGCAAACGGTGCGCCGCGATGTGCAGCGCCTGGCCGAAGAGGGGCTGCTCACGCGCTTTCATGGCGGCGTGCGGGTGCCGGGCTCCACGGTGGAAAACATGGCCTACCCCCAGCGCGAAATCCTCAACGCCGAAGGCAAAGCCCGCATTGCCCGCGCCGTGGCCGCCGCCCTGCCCCACGGCTGCTCGCTGATTTTGAACATTGGCACCACCACCGAAGCCATTGCGCGCGCCCTGATGCAGCACACCGGGCTGCGCGTCATCACCAACAACCTCAATGTGGCCGCTATCCTGAGCGCCAACCCGAACTGCGAGGTGATCGTGGTCGGCGGCGTGGTGCGCGGGCGCGACCAGGGCATTGTGGGCGAGGCGGCGGTGGACTTTATCCGCCAGTTCAAGGTGGACATTGCGCTCATTGGCATCTCGGCCATTGAGTCCGACGGCTCGCTGCGCGACTTTGACTACCGCGAGGTCAAGGTCTCGCAAACCATCATCTCCCACGCCCGCGAAGTCTGGGTGGCCGCTGACAGCAGCAAGTTCAACCGCCCGGCCATGGTCGAAGTGGCGCAGCTCTCGCAGATTGACCGCCTGTTTTCTGACGCCCTGCCGCCCGACCCGTTTGTGGAACTCATGGCGCAGGCCCAGGTTCAGTTCGAACTCGCATAAGACCAACGGCCGCTCCCTTACTACTTTGTACTGAACGCTCCCCATGACCTACCTGCTCGCCCTTGACCAAGGCACCTCCAGCTCGCGCAGCATCGTGTTTGACGCCCATGGCGCCATCGTTGCCATGGCGCAGCAAGAAATCACCCAGATTTACCCCCACCCCGGCTGGGTGGAGCACGACCCGCTGGAAATCTGGCGCACCCAGCTCGCCACCGCGCGCGAAGTGCTACTCAAAGCCGGCATCACTGTGCGCCAAGTGCGCGCGGTGGGCATTACTAACCAGCGCGAAACCACCGTGGTCTGGAACCGCGCCACCGGAGCGCCGATTTACAACGCCATCGTCTGGCAAGACCGGCGCGCCGAACCCAGTTGCGTGGCCCTGCGCGAGCGCGGTTTGGCGCCCACCATCCGGCAAAAGACGGGTTTGCTGGTGGACGCCTATTTTTCAGGCACCAAGCTGCAATGGATTTTGGATAACGTGCCCGGCGCCCGCGCGCAGGCTGCCAATGGTGAGCTGGCCTTTGGCACGGTGGACAGCTGGCTCATGTGGCAGCTGACCGGTGGCGCGGTGCACGCCACCGACGTGAGCAACGCCGCGCGCACCATGCTGTTCAACGTGCACAGCAACACCTGGGACGCCGAGCTTTTGCAGGCGATGGACATCCCGCCAAACATGATGCCGCATGTGCAGCCCTCAGCTTCGCACTTTGGAGGGGTACTGCCTGCGCTGCTGGGCCACGCCCTGCCCATAGGCGGCGTGGCGGGCGACCAGCAAAGCGCCTTGTTTGGCCAGGCTTGCTTTAGGGCGGGCATGGCCAAAAACACCTATGGCACGGGCTGCTTCATGCTGATGCATACCGGGCGAAACTTTCAGGCATCGACCAACGGCCTCATCACCACAAGCGCGGCTCAGATAGCCCCCACGGTCGGCACTGGCGTGTCCTCCCTGCCCCCCGAGGGGGCGCGGTCTGGCTTGGGGCGGCCCGGCGCTGCGACCCAGCACGCCACTCCCCAATTCGCCTTAGAAGGCAGCGTCTTCGTTGGCGGCGCCGTGGTGCAGTGGCTGCGCGACGGCCTAGGCGCCATCCGCAGCAGCGCCGAAGTGCAAGCCCTGGCCGAAACCGTGCCTGACAGCGGCGGCGTGATGCTGGTGCCCGCCTTCACTGGCCTGGGCGCGCCCTACTGGAACCCCGAGGCGCGCGGCACCATTACCGGTCTCACGCGCGGCAGCACCACGGCGCACATAGCGCGCGCGGCGCTGGAGAGCATCGCCTTTCAAAGCGCGGCCCTGCTGCAAGCCATGGCGCGTGACGCGCAGCAGGCGCGCGCGGCGGCCGTCACCGAGCTGCGGGTAGACGGCGGCGCCTGCGTCAACGACTTGCTCATGCAATTCCAGGCTGACTTGTTGGGCATCGCCGTGGTGCGCCCGGTAGTGACGGAAACCACCGCCCTGGGTGCAGCCTATTTAGCCGGCCTGTCCTGCGGCCTGTATCCCAGCACGGAGGCTTTGAGCCAGCTCTGGAAAGCCGAGCGCCGCTTTGAGCCGCGCATCAGCGCATCAGACGCCCAAGAAAAGATGCAGCGCTGGGAACACGCAGTGCGCCAGGCCACCGCGCTGTAGCGCCAGTGCGCCGGTGGGGGCGTGGTTAGACTCTGGGCGCATTTCCACTCCCAGAGAACACCAGCATGCAACAACGCATCGCATTCATAGGCGGCGGCAATATGGCCAGCGCCATCATCGGCGGGCTGCGCAAGCAAGGCTGGCCGGCCGACCATATCGACGTGGTCGAGCCGTTTGACGAGGCGCGCGCCAAACTGCACGAGCAGTTCGGCATCAGCGCCCAAGGCCAGGCGGACAGCTTTTTGACCCGCGCGGGCATCGTGGTCTGGGCTGTCAAGCCCCAGACCTTCAAAGACGCTGCCGCCCAAGCGCAAACCCACACCCGCGCCGCCCTGCACCTGAGTGTGGCCGCTGGCATCCGCAGCGACACCATTGCGCAGTGGCTGGGCAGCCAGCGCGTGGTGCGCGCCATGCCCAACACCCCGGCGCTCATTGGCAAAGGAATCACCGCCTTGTTTGCCCGAGCTGCCGTCACCGAGGCCGACCAGGCGCTGGTAAGCCAAGTGCTGGGCAGTACGGGCGAAGTCATGTGGGTGGGCGCCGAGGCGCAGATTGACGCCGTGACCGCGCTCTCAGGCTCCGGCCCTGCTTATATGTTCTATTTCATGGAGGCTATGCGCGAGGCCGGCATCGGCATGGGCCTGGACGCCGCGCAGGCCTACCAACTAGCGGTTGCCACCTTTATTGGCGCGGGCGAACTCGCCAAGGCCTCCCCCGAGCCGCCCGAAGTGCTGCGTCAGCGCGTCACCAGCAAAGGTGGCACCACCTACGCCGCGCTAACCGCCATGGAAGCCAGCGGCATCAAACCCGCATTCATCGCCGCCATGCAGGCGGCACAAGCGCGGGCGCGGGAGCTGGGGGTGGAGTTTGGGGCGGGTTAGGGCCAGGTCCTCAAGCGCCTTGTATTTCGCCCTCCGATTGTCCAGACGGAATTCCTCGCGCCAATCTAAAAATGTACAAGTATCGATACAATCATGACGGTGCCAAGAAATAAGCCAATTGACTGGATCGGGTCATCGTTCAAAGACTTGTGCGACGACGAAATTTTCCCTGAGGACGCGCGGCGGGCCGCTGGGTATCAGCTACGCAAAGTGCAGCGCGGTGACGATCCAGATGACTGGAAGCCTTTTGATGCCGTGGGTGCAGGTACGAAAGAGATCCGCATTAGGCAGACGGATGGTGCATTTCGAGTGATGTACGTGGCCAAATTTGACGATGCCATTTATGTCCTTCATTGTTTCAAAAAGAAATCACAAAAGACAAGCCAAAAGGACAAAGATTTGTCCGTGCAACGTTACAAAGACATGATGCTGACCAGGAGCAAAGAATGAGCGCCAAAAAAATCATTACCCACCGCACCCCTGCGGATGGCAATATCTTTGCGGATCTTGGATTTGCGCCTGACGAGGCGGCAAGGCTGCTGGCTGACGCTGACCAGGCCATTGATGAAAAGCGGGCACTCAAGCAAATGCTCATGGCCGAGATTGCGGGCTGGATTGATGCGCAGAAGCTCAAGCAGGCACAAGCTGCGGAGATTCTTGGTGTTACGCGTCCTCGCGTATCCGATGTGGTCAATCAAAAAACACCGAAGTTCACGGTCGATTCTTTGGTGGACATGGTTTTGCGCACGGGTAAGCACGTTCAGCTGTCTGTCCTGTGAAGCGTGAAGTCAGATGGCCACATTGCAGTTGAGCAAACCGTGGTACCTACATCGCGGAAAGAATTTGCGGCCATTCAGGCGGCTATGCGGGCTGATCTACGCAAGGACAGCGCGGAAGACGTACAAGGAATTTGGGGCTGACTGAGCCCCGTATGGCGTTTCTAACGAATATCAAGGCTGGTTATGCGCAAATTTCATCCGAGTTACGACTTGCTGACTCTTGAAAACTTTCAATCTATAAAAAACAGAACCGAAATTCCAATTCGACCGTTGACTTTTCTCTATGGTCCGAACTCTGCGGGGAAAAGTAGTATCTTTGACGCGCTCAGCTTCATAGAGGCGGTTTTTAAATCTGATCACTTGGAAGTGCGCCAAATGATTGAAAGATGGACGCATATTTCAAATACTCGGTTAGCCTCTGAACCTCAGAAGGGCGCCGAAATATACATTGGAGTTAAGTTTGTAGATCTGTTTGATCTTTTTCAAAACGGAACTGGTTATCAGGGACCTGATTGGCGAGACTTACCCGATGAGTTTCGAAATTCAAATCCATTTATGCAAATCGGTCGAAAAAATATAAACGAAAAAGAGGAGTCTAATGAATTTGAAATTCAGATAAAAACTTATGGGTTTACGGATTACTTGTCGATAACACTAATTATACATGGCGTCAAGATTTTCCGAATATCTTTGGGCGAAGATGATGACCCAAATGACTATGAAGGGCGCTTTGATGATTACATTTTAGAATTATTTAGCGATCCATTCGGTGATCAATTAGATAATTTAGCGATTCGCCATGGCGAATTTGCAGCGGGTAAAACCTCCTACAAAATGCCCTGCCACCTTCGTTTAGGTCCTATAAAACTAGATAGCCCAATTTCACACTACTCTGTTTTTGAATCGGATTTGTTATCAATTGCGAATTTCATACTTAAGTGTCTCGGATTTTTGACTTTCAGCCAACCTAATGTTAGTAGTGATAGAAGTACGCTACTAAATCAGAATTTAGTTTCATTTCAGTATACTTCTATCACTGTAGTAGAACCAAAATCACGAATAACTTTGGCACCGAATTTTGTTTTATATCCTTTACAGAATTTATCGTCTGGAGTCATAGCTCAATTGACGGGTTCAAAGTTCCAAGAGCAGAAGGAGATTTGGACCCTAAAAGAGGATGTTCAAGCTAATACTGAATGGGATACCACAAAAATAGCTTTAGTTCGAGCCTTTGAGCGAGAAGCGATTAGTCGGGATAATGAAAATCCCGACGTTGAACGACTACATAC
>JARXAU010000186.1 GCA_029865675.1 Rhodoferax sp. | reverse complement strand
ACCCCGTCCTGTGCCCGAGGGAAGTAAACGCATCCGGCGATGGAGCAAAAAGTCAAACATCAATCTCAACAGAGTCCCCGTGAATTTCCATCAGCTCGCGCCGCGCCGCCGCCTCGCCCTTGCCCATCAGCTTGGTAATTAGCGCCTCCGTCTGGCCGAAATCAATGTCGCCCAGCATCACGGGCAAGAGCCGCCGGGTGTCGGGGTTCAAAGTGGTGTCCCAGAGCTGCTCAGCGTTCATTTCGCCCAGGCCCTTGAAGCGGCTGATGCTCCAGGCGCCCTCGCGAACGCCTTCTTTGCGCAGCTTGTCCAGGATGGCGCTCATTTCGCCCTCGTCCAACGCATAGGCCTTGGAGGCAGGTTTTTTGCCGCGCGCCGGTGCGTCCACCCGAAACAGCGGGGGGCGGGCCACAAACACATGGCCGGTCTCTATCAATTTGGGGAAGTGGCGGAAAAACAGCGTCAGCAGCAGCACCTGGATGTGTGAGCCGTCCACGTCCGCGTCGCTCAGGATGCACACCTTGCCGTAGCGCAGGCCGCTCATGTCCGGCGAGTCGTTGGGGCCGTGCGGGTCTACGCCAATGGCCACCGAAATATCGTGGATTTCGGTGTTGGCAAACAGGCGGTCGCGGTCCACCTCCCAGGTGTTGAGCACCTTGCCGCGCAGGGGCAATATGGCCTGGCTTTCCTTGTCGCGGCCCATTTTGGCGCTGCCCCCGGCCGAATCGCCCTCCACCAAAAACACCTCGTTGTAGGCGAGGTCGCGGCTTTCGCAGTCGGTCAGCTTGCCGGGCAGCACCGCAACGCCCGAACTTTTGCGTTTCTCTACTTTTTGGCCCGCGCGCTGGCGGGTTTGCGCGGCTTTGATGGCCAGCTCGGCGAGCTTTTTGCCATAGTCCACGTGCTGGTTAAGCCACAGCTCCAGCGCCGGGCGCACAAAGCTAGACACCAGGCGCACCGCATCCCGCGAGTTGAGCCGTTCCTTGATCTGGCCCTGGAACTGCGGGTCCAGCACCTTGGCCGACAGCACGTAGCTGGCGCGGGCAAACACGTCCTCGGGCATGAGCTTGACGCCCTTGGGCAGCAGGCTGTGCAGGTCGATAAAGCTTTTGACCGCCGTAAACAGGCCGTCGCGCAGACCGCTTTCGTGCGTTCCCCCAGCGCTGGTGGGAATCAGGTTGACGTAGCTCTCGCGCAGGCAGGCGCCGTCTTCGGTAAAGGCCACGCACCACTGCGCGCCCTCGCCTTCGGCAAAACTGTCGTGCTGGGCATCGGCAAAGCCTTCACCGCTGAACAATGGAATCACCGGCTCGCCCGCCAGCGACTGCATCAGGTAGTCACCCAGGCCGCCCTTGTAGAGCCAGGTTTGGGTGTCTTTGGTTTTTTCGTTCCAAAGCGACACAGTGACGCCGGGCATGAGCACCGCCTTGCTGCGCAGCAGGTGCGCCAGCTCGGCCATGGGCAGCGCAACAGATTCAAAATATTTCGGGTCGGGCCACACGCGCACCGAGGTGCCGGTCTTGCGGTCGCCGTCCGCAGCCTTGCGCACCTGCAAAGCATCGGTCACGTCGCCGCCCTCAAACACAATGCGCGCCACCGAGCCTTCGCGGTAGCTGGTGGCCTCCAGGCGCTTGCCCAGGGCGTTGGTCACGCTCACGCCCACGCCGTGCAGGCCGCCCGAGAAGCTGTAGGCGCCGCCCTTGCCCTTGTCAAACTTGCCCCCGGCGTGCAGGCGGGTGAACACCAGCTCAATCACCGGCGCTTTTTCTTCCGGGTGCATGCCAAAAGGAATGCCCCGACCATCGTCGTCCACGGTGACCGAGCCGTCGGCGTTCAAAGCAACCTTAATTTTCTTGCCATGGCCTGCCAGCGCCTCATCGGCGGCGTTGTCCAGCACCTCTTGGATAACGTGCAGCGGGTTGTCGGTGCGGGTGTACATGCCCGGGCGCTGCTTGACAGGCTCCAGGCCCTTGAGGACGCGGATGGAGCCTTCGGAGTACGCGCCGAGGGCGGCGGGGGTGGGGAGGGGTTTCACGGGCATAGCGCAAGATTGTAGACGGGCTGAAAATATCTACTGTACGTAAAAACAGTTTTGCTATTGGCTATATTCAGAGCATGGAAAACCGACTTAACAACCCGCCGGCGCTCTCAACGTTGCAAGTGCTGGTCTGTGGCGCTGCTGTGGTGACCATGTCCATGGGCATTCGCCACGGTTTTGGCTTGTGGATGCAGCCGCTGACCCAAGCCCACGGTTGGACCCGCGAGACCTTTGCTTTTGCGATGGCGATTCAAAACATTACCTGGGGCATCGCCGGAATTTTTGCTGGCATGGTGGCCGACCGGTTTGGCGCTTTTCGCGTGATCATTGGCGGCGCCCTGCTCTATGCCTTGGGCTTGATGGGCATGGCGCAGGCATCCACGCCGCTGGTGCTGATGCTGTCTGCCGGTGTGTTGATTGGCGTGGCCCAAGCCGGGACCACCTACGCAGTGGTGTACGGCGTGATCGGGCGCAATATGCCCGCCGAGCGCCGTTCTTGGGCCATGGGCGTGGCGGCGGCGGCGGGCTCGTTTGGTCAGTTTTTGATGGTGCCGATCGAAGGGCAACTCATCTCCAGCCTGGGCTGGCAAGACGCACTTACGGCACTGGGCTTTGCGGCGCTGCTGGTAATACCCGTGGCCTGGGGCTTACGCGAACCCAGTTTTGCCAGAGGCCAGGCGCCTGTGCGGCGCGAGCAGACTATTTTTCAGGCGTTCACGGAGGCCTTCCGATACCGCAGCTTCCAGTTGCTCATGGCGGGTTACTTTGTGTGTGGCTTTCAGGTGGTTTTCATCGGCGTGCACATGCCCAGTTACCTGAAAGACAACGGACTCTCGCCGCAAGTGGCCAGTTATGCGCTAGCGCTCATTGGGCTGTTCAATGTGTTTGGCACCTATATTTCGGGGGTACTGGGACAGCGAATGCAAAAGCGGCATATCTTGGCGTTTATCTACTTCGCGCGTGCAGTGGTCATCGGCCTCTTCATCTGGGCGCCACTGTCGCCCGCCAGTGTTTACATTTTCTCCGCCGTGATGGGGTTGTTGTGGCTGTCAACGGTCCCTGCCACCAACGCGGCCATCGCTCAAATTTTTGGTGTCGCCCATCTCTCAATGCTGGGCGGCTTTGTGTTCCTGAGCCACCAGATTGGCTCGTTTTTGGGTGTCTGGCTTGGCGGCTTTTTGTACGACCGCACCGGAAACTACGATGTGGTTTGGTACATCGCCATCGCCTTGGGTGTGTTTGCGGGCTTGATCAACTTGCCGGTTAAAGAGACGGCGATTGCGCGCAACAAAGGCATGGAGCCCAGCGCCGTTGGAGTCTGAAACCATGCCTCATCCTGCCAATTCAGAAATCCGCCCCGCATGGGGCGTCTCGCTCAGCGCCATAGCCAGCTCCGCGCGATGGTTGGCGGCGATGCTTGTGCTGGTGGCAGTGCTCAGCCTGTACGGCCACCCCGACTTTGTGGTGCAGCTGGCCAACCAGCTTTGGACCTGTTTCTGACCTTCGATTCGACCGGCCCGTCGCATCCCCCCACTTTTTGAAGTAAATCCAGATTTCCAAATGACCAACGAACACGCACCACAAGTCATTGTCATTACCGGCGCGTCCGACGGCATCGGGGCAGAAATGGCCCGGCAACTGGCAAAAACCTATGGTCATGGGGTGGCGCTGGTGCTGTCTGCGCGTACCGCCGCACACTTGGAGGCGGTGGCTAAGCAATGCCGCGCCATGGGTGCGAACTGCCTCACGGTACCGACCGACGTGTCCGTTCAAGCGCAGTGCCAGGCGCTCATTGAGGCCACCGTGAGCGCCTATGGGCGGATAGACGCCTTGATCAATAACGCAGGTATTTCGGCACAGGCTTTGTTTGCCGAAGTCAAGGCCGACGACTTGCAGTGGTACGAGCGGCTGATGCGCATCAACCTCTGGGGCAGCGTCTGGTGCACCCACGCCGCCCTGCCCTACCTGCAGGCCAGCCGGGGCCGGATTGTGGCGGTGTCTTCCTTGGCCGGCTTGATCGGCGTGCCTGGGCGAACCGCCTACAGCGCCTCCAAATTCGCGATGACAGGTTTTTTTGAAGCGCTGCGCGCAGAGTTGCACAGCGCCGGGATCAGCGTGACCACGGCCTATCCGGGCGTCGTTTTGACCAACATCCGTAGCCACGGACTCAATGCAGCAGGTCAAGCCGCAGGGTCAAGCGGCCTCAAAGAGGACAAAGCCATGGGGGTGCAAGAATGCGCCGCGCTGATCTTGGACGGCATGGATCGGCGTGTGCGTGAAGTGGTCATGACGCGCAGCGGCAAACTCGGGCGTTTTTTAAAGTTGATTTGGCCCGCCGCCGTCGAGCGCATGGCGCTCAATGCTTTGAAAGACGATGTCAAACCTCGATAAGCCGCAACCCATGCATGCCAGTTGCACAGACGAACCGTCGCCTTGGGTGGCGCGCTGGTCGCATCTGGCTGCGCCGGACGCCACGGTGCTGGATGTAGCCTGCGGCGGCGGACGCCATCTGCAATGGTTTGCACAGCGCGGCCACGCCGTCACCGGTGTCGATCGCGACACGCGCCCAGCGCTAGCGCGCGTGCCCAGTGCCGAACTGATCACCGCCGACATTGAATCTGGGCCCTGGCCATTCATTACGACCGAGGCCACCTCAGCAACGGTGCGCCAATTTGGGGTGGTGGTGGTCACCAACTACCTATGGCGCCCGCTAATGCCTCGCATCTTGGACAGCGTTGCCCCGGGAGGCGTTTTGATTTATGAAACCTTTGCCAGCGGCAATGAAACCGTAGGCCGCCCCGGTCGGCCCGATTTTTTGCTACAGAGCGGCGAACTGTGGCGCGCCTGCGCCGACTTTCATACCGTAGCCTATGAAAACGGCACACTGCAAGCACCCGACCGCTTTGTGCAGCGCATCGCTGCAGTGCGCAAAGCAGAGGTAAACGGGGTCGGGCAGCCGCCCCCGCGCTATCCTCTCTCGTTAAAATCTGAGCTTTAACCAAGTGCACTCTGCCATGAACCTTTCAACCCATCCGATACGGGGCAGCATCGTCGCACTCGTGACCCCGATGCTGGAGGAGGGTGCGATCGACTACCCCAGCCTGCGCCGCCTGATTGACTGGCATATTGCACAAGGCACCGACTGCATCGGGGTCGTGGGTACCACTGGCGAATCGCCCACGGTGAGCGTAGAAGAGCACTGCGAAATCATCCGCGTCTCGGTAGAACAAGCCGCAGGCCGCGTGCCCATCATGGCCGGCTGCGGTGCCAATTCCACGAAAGAGGCGATTGAGCTGGCGCACTTTGCCAAAAAAGTGGGCGCGGACTGCCAGTTGCAAGTGGTGCCTTACTACAACAAACCCACGCAAGAAGGTCAGTACCAACACTTCAAAGCCATTGCCGAGTCAGTTGATCTGCCGGTCGTCTTGTACAACGTGCCCGGCCGCTCGGTGGCCGATATGGCACATGACACGGTCATGCGGCTGGCGCGTGTTCCGGGCATCGTAGGTATCAAGGAAGCTACCGGCAATATTGAACGTGCGCAATGGCTGATCAAGGACGCGCCAGCGGGCTTCTCCATCTATTCAGGCGACGATCCCACCGCAGTGGCTTTGATGCTGTGCGGTGGTCACGGCAACGTCAGCGTCACCGCCAACGTGGCACCAGCGCTCATGCATGAGCTTTGCAAAGCGGCCATCGGGGGCGATGTGCGCAAGGCAATGGAACTCCAATTGCAATTGCTGCCGCTGCACAAAGGCCTTTTTGTCGAATCCAACCCCATCCCTGTCAAATGGGCTGTAGCACGCATGGGTCTGTCCGGCAC
>JARXAU010000160.1 GCA_029865675.1 Rhodoferax sp. | reverse complement strand
CGCCGGGGTGGCGCCAACGCGTCCAATCGCAAGTGAGGCCACCGGAGTGATTGCACCGACGTCGCCTTTGTTCTTTTTGAGAAAAGACTTTGGTAGCACACCGTAACCGGCGACTTTGGTCGGTAGGACGGTGAAGTGCGTCGCGCGTGCCTCTTTCGCCATGGTGGCCGCGTGCCTGGCGCCATTGGCTTGAAGAAGCGGACGCCAAACCAGGCCTACGGCAAGGTACCGGACTCCCGTGCCCGTGTCGTCCTGCAGTATGAGCAGCTCGCGCGCAGCGCGGCGCTGTGCCGCCGTCGGACTTTTCGGGAGCGATGGCCGACGGCGCACCCAGCCCAACATGGTTTGCGTGATAGTCATCTTGGAGGGTAATCAGATGTTGTCTTCGATGATTGCAGTGACAAGCAATATGATTCGGCGACGGTTCAGATTGATGGAATCAGATCCGCCAAGCAGCATCGGTGCATCAGCATCCACCCGGCGCTTGGTGGAATCGCTCTGGGACTCATCGAGACCACCGATCAAGTGCGTCGTCCCCGAGCGCATCACCGTGCGTGTCGTCAGGTTTGCTTCCTGGATGTTGCGCTGCTGGACTGTGGTGCCCGAGCCCTGCACTACCACGGTATAGGGTGTCAGTGTGCCGGAGCGGTCGGCGAGATTTACGCTCAGGAGAATTTGTCCGTCGTCTTGCGCCTCGGGCGTAACTGTCAGGAAGGCACCATATTTATCTTCTTTTTGGACGATAGTAGGCGCGGAAACTGTGCCTGTAGTGCTTGACACTGCGCTGGATGAAACGCTGGAGACGTAATCAAAAATCGTCGGTAAACCGATCGTGACGGAGTTACCGTTGGTGGTTGAAAGGGGGTAGGAGCGGCGGGTAGCGCTCAAGCCCATTTGGTCGAGTGCTTTGAGAAAAAGAGTACTTCCCTTACCCGAACCATTGACCGCTGTGAAGCCAAGCTGCCCGACATTGGCACCCACCAAAGCTGCGGGCGATGTGAGCGTGAAACCTGCATTCACTTCGTTGTACAGCGCATTCCAGTCGATACTGGCCTCTCTGCCATTCTTGTTGGTCACGAAAAGTTCTTCGACGACCAGCGTGACGCGGCGAGCCAAGCGCTTGTTCTCGGACTCTAGGTAGGTCTCGATGCGCGCAATCGCCTCGGGAGTGTCTGTGACGATTACAGCCTTCGAATCTGCATTGATGTCTAGGGCCCCCCCCAACGTACCCAAGGCCAGCAAACTCGCGCGCATGCTGGCCAGCACGTCGGTCGCTGTGTTGTCAAACGTGGTCTTACTCTCTGCGGCAAACCCCGTATTGCTCGTGACGCTATTGGTCACTTTTTGCGCCAGTGCCTTGAGTCGCAGTACCTTCGTCTCGGTACGGTAAATTTCTATCGCACCGTCGTCGGCCAAACGGTACTTAACTGCCCAGGCCGCTGACGCCATATCAAGCAAGGTACTCAGCTGCATGTCCACTGGCGCGACGGTCAATGTGGGGCTCGGTGCGGTCCCACTATTTGGTGAAGCGCTGGCAGGGCCAGATGCGGCTGCGCCAACACTGCCGCTGCGCATGGCAAAGGATGCCGCGGGAAGTAGCGCATCAGGCCTCACCCGCACCGGCAAGCCGGTGTACGCGGTAACGCAGGACGCCAGACGGGTAATCGTGTAGCTCGCCGGATTGCACTCCGCGCTCAAGGCAGTTATGCGTGTTTTGCCCAGCGCGTCAAGCCCGGCACCGTCGGCGAGGTTAAGGCGACGCTTTAGCACCGGCGCAATAGTGACCTCTTTGGCAAGTGCAACCGACTTTCCAGCAAGCCAGGGCGCTGCGACTTCCTGCTGTTTTTCTATCGACGGTATGCGGGCCACCGTGTTTGTGACCGTTTGGTCTGTGATGCTTTTCGCGCGCAGACTCAATTCATCCACATTGGTTTGGACCTGCTCGCGACCGATCATTGAACCGCACGCAGTCAGTAAAACAAGTGGGCTGGCAAGGGCGAGGCGCAGCGCGGTGGTGGAGTTGATCATCTGAAAATTTCTCCTAGTTGGCGGCGGTACTGGTATTGGTGTTGCTGCCGGTGCTACGAGCACACAGCTCGTTTATCGGGATCACGCGAAGCACCGAATTGCTGTAAAAACAGGGCTGAACTGGCATATCAGCAAGTTCCGACGCGCGTAGCAATCCACGCACGGCAGACTTGAAATCCACACCGAAATCGGCCGCACCCGTAATCGGGATATCGCGCGGAGCGGCCCAATGCTCGGGCGCAAATTCCCAGCCTGCCGTTTTGGACCAGCGCGCCAGAGTCAACCGGAAGTTGTCATCGGCGCGTGTCACGATGTAGTGCACTGCTTTGGCGCCGATCGCAGCATCAAGCGCCGTAGTGTCCGTTCCCGAAACAGGCGTAGTCGCGGCGCTTTTTGTGCCTGGCGTTATGTAGGGGGCGTCAATGCTCTTGACCGCCTGGGCGAACACAGCCGAATTGGCGTAGATGCTTGCAGCCAAAAGAAGGAACTTGTACCATTTCTTATTCACATTGCACTCCCTGAAAATCGAATAACCCGGTTGCTGTACAGCGTCGCCTGAATGTCATACCCCTTGCGTTGCAAAGCAGGTACTACCTTGTCTAGAGCGTCTTTCATGTTCGTCGCAGCAATCACCACATCGCCGGTAATTTGGGCGTCAGCAGAGGGCGGCGCTTCCCACACCACTTGGTAATTGGTCGCCCCGGCCCAACGGCGAATGGCGCCTGCAACCGTTTTGTCGCTGGCCTTCAAATCAAATCCAGTCGGTGGGACATCCATCGGTTTAGATGGGGATGGCGTGGAGGCCGACACGCTTGCCAGCGGTGTTGCCGAATCAAGCTCTGAGCGAATGTCCTTGCCTTTTCGCACTTCGGCACTATCGGACGGACGGGCGATTGACGTGGGCACCACGCGCTCCAAGCGGATGTCGCTTGGCCACAGTTTGTCCCTCGGAGAGCCCATTACTCCAGACTTGACCGCGATACGCTCTGAACTCACACCCAACTTCAGCAAGGCCTCGCGAATCGCCACTGCCCGCGCTTTCTCTAAGCCCTCTTTTTCGCTCGAATCGTCCCGGCCAACGATCGTGATGCTTGTGGCGCCTTTGAAATCGGAAGCCGTTGCCTGGAGAAGTTTGAGCGCCTGGGCGGTCAACTTTGGGCTCCCTAAGGGGAAATAGACTTGCTGGGTTGTGTTTTCCGTTTCACTTTCCTTCCAGTTAACCCGGTCACCTTTGACAGGTGTTGCATAGGAGTTGGATTCCAATGCGTCGCTGGACTTCAGCGCAAGCGTCGTTCCAAGCGATGCCAACAGCTTCACGTTGGCGTTGGTGGGATAGCCCATGCCGGTGTACGCCGTACGCATGCCATTACGGTTTACCGCATCAATGGGGGGGGTGTCTTCACGTCCACCGCCGCCGTAGACGACCTGCGCCTGGGCTCGGCCAAGTTGCAGGGTGAATCGCCCAGCCGTCTGCGCCACATGCAAATACGGTCCGTCGAAATTTGGAACAAGGAGACCGACTCGCCCATCCTTGTTCGAGAAAATCGCTGGTATGCCGTCACCGGCACGGAACTGGAAGTAGGTACTCTTCCCGTCGTCAAACACCTGGACTGGGGTAGCCCGTTGATCCCCGGAGGTAAAGTAGGAAAAGTCATACTGCCCTACCCGCATCCCAGAAAGACCAATGGCCGACGGTGTGAGGCCCAATAAGACGGTGCACGTGGCACCCATTGTTGTGAATTTTGCGAATTTCAATTGCTTCTCCCGACGTATGGCCCGGCAAATTCCATGTCCTTTTTGACCTCCACATTGATGCGCGTTCCCTGATCCACGGTGATGGTGGGGGCGATGTTTCGGTTGCGATCAAGAATCGTTTTGCTGACATCCAGCAGCACCAGACCAGCCGTGGTGCCGGTGGTGGTGGTGCCGTTGCTGCCGGTGGTGATGGTCGATGGTGAAACAGTGTCGGCCAGCCAAGCTGTAAAGAAGCTTGCACTGAACATCTTGAAGAAGTGGTTGTTGACGTCGCCGGTGATACCCGAGGCGCCGGCCAGGTCTGACCCCTGCGCTCCAGGAAGATCAAAGCTCTGCCCGTTGGGCATGATGAGCCGCTGAAAGGCAAAAAGTACGCGCTCTTGTCCCGTTTTCACATCCGAGCTGTACCTCCCAACCAGTACCGAGCCTTTGGGAATGAGAAGCGCGCTGTTACCCAAACTGTCGTACACGTCCGTGACGACATAAGCGGTAATTTCGCCGGGAAGGTCCGAGTTAATCTGACGCCCCAGAATCGCAGGAATAGTTTTGCCCTGATGCAGGGTGTAGCGCGAGGCTGTTGGGTACGACTTGATCGACTCGTTAGTCTTTTGCCCGTTGGTGGATGCGTATTCGTTTACCCATGCCACATTGCCGTTTGTTGGCGTCGGCGCAGCTGGGTTTGACCCGCGCAGGCCGGTCAAAACACGATCTACCGTTGACTGTACCGCCGCGCTGGGTGCTTGACCGTTCGAACTACCGATCAAGACGGGCGGGCTGGCCATAGTCCTTTGTGCCATCGAACCGATCGCTGCGGAGCCAAATCCTGGGAGATCGGCCAACAAGTTGCCCGGGAGGGCTGCGGTCGTTGCATTTGCAGCGGGTTGCGACTCATCGAACGCAATCGACTTGGCGCCGCGAACCTGCGCCTCGATCTGGAAATCGTCGTTCGGACTGCCGGCCCCGGGCGCTGTGCGCACATCGGCAGGTGAGCCTTTAGGGGTTCCCTTATCGAACAGGGCGGAATTTTGGTTGTCACGACGCACCTCAGGGGGTACCGGACTCTCCCGAGAAGCACCTGAGGCAACGACCGGTTGCACGCCTGACGTTCCCGCTGTTACTTGGCTAGGAGCGCTTTTGGGTACGCCGAGCCGACGCTCCTCATCTTCCACAGCCCGCTTGGCTTTCTTAAGCTCTTCATCGATTGCCAGCTTCGAGCCAGCGTCCTGCGGTCCGACATCGGAAGTCGACTTGAGTTTCACGGTATCCGAGGGCGCTGGCGCCGGACTGATCAGCAGTGCGGCGACAAATGCCCCCAAGGCCAACAGCAAGGCTATTGCACCAAGGGTGGCCTTCTTAACCGGAATTCCCGGCTTAATGGGCTCAGGATTAATGATGACGGTATCCGCTACGGTCATTTCGTTGGGCCCCCACGATTGAACAGCGTGAAGCCGGAAGATGGGACCACTTTGTTGACCCGAACTTCCGCTTTTCCGAGCTTGAGAACTGCAGTGTCCAGTAGGCGTTGGGCGATTAGGTAGTTGCCATCGATGGTGTAGTTGACGAGGGCGTATTCCTGCCCCTCCACCACAGAGAAAAGGGCGGGAAGCTCTTGCACTTCCTGTGGCATGCGCAGGTAAGTAAACTTGCCATCGTCAAAAACTTGTGTGGGCTTGAAGGTCGCGTCGCCCTCGATCTTGTAGTTAAAGCGCAGAGAGTCGGGGCGAAGCGTGCCGGTTGCATTTGTAGCGGGGCTCGATGGCTCCGGGTGACGGGCTTGAATTGGTGGACGCGGAAGCGCCTCGACTGGGGGCATAGTTAGGCCGCCAGATGTCATTGCATCAAGTACGGCATCTTGCTCCAGCACCAGGCTTGTCGCGTACATCCAAGACACCCGCTGGTACCACTTCTTACCGTCTGCCGTTGACCGCAACACAAACTGGTAGGTTCGCTTGTCGGTGATTACCGTCATTGAAGTTTCAATTCCATCGAACTTCGGCTTAATGAAGAGGTTTTTGCGGTTTTTGGTGGGCGTGAGCTCCCACTGGGCGGTGTCACCCGAGGCCACTGATTGAAGAGTTTCGTCCGCAGCGAATTGGAGGTGGGTCACCGCCTTCGGCTTGGCCAACACCAAAAAGGTGTTGTCTTCGTCGTAGGTGAATTGGACCAAGCGGGTATCGCCTGTCAACGGCGTTGCCACCAATTCAGCTTTCGCGGGTGCGAAACAAATTGCAAGGCAGATGGCGGCCAAAGCCGATAACTGGCGGTTAATCATTGATTGGACCTTTCTTCGGCCTCGTTGAAGAAAATCACGTACAGACCGAGAGGGTTGGCCAGTAGCGCACTTTCCTCGCGCGGTGGATCGATTTGGTAGTGCAATGTGAGCCGGTAACGTTTCACCCTACTTGCGTCAACGCTCTGACTGCCTGTGCGCTCCAGAGTTTTGAGGAAAATAAATGCGACGCCTGTTTGGCTGGCATCGACGGACGACACCTGCACCTCACGCACCAGACCGGCTTCCCTCTGCAGTCGTACAAAAACCTGCTCACGTTCACGAAATTCCGCGAACTGTGCAACGGCCTTTCCCCGCGACCGTACATTTGCGTATTTAAAAAAGTCGTTCGTGCGTAAGGGGTCGATCGTGTAGACCGCCTCGGCCCACCGTGCCAGCTCCGCCTTCACCACAGCGATATTGGGACTGACTTTGGTAACTTCGATCGGTTTATTGACCAGACCGGAGCCAGAGTTCACCTCGATCACGTAGGGGGTAACTTCTTTGAGCGGGAGGAGAAAAGCAAGAGTTGCCACTGCTGTGATGGCAAGGACTACGCTAGCTACAGAGATAACGAAAAAACGCGAGGAGTTGACCATCGCAGCGCCGTAAATTTCAGCGAATTGCTGCGCGCCATCACCCAGCGTCGATACCGGAGTATTCGATTGCTTGCGGATGTCCTCAGGACTAACGTCCTCAAACTGCGGATTAGGCGATCGTGAAAAAAGTCCCATCAATTTTTCCCTGCGTGTGGGAATAATCGTAGGGGCGCAAGACGCTAATCTTTCCCGAGCAATGCACTATAGACAGTGCGTTGCTTTGTTTTTTCGCAAGTTTTTTCGTATTTCTCAGCCGACCTTAGGCCAACCAGACCTTGAGCCATCCAACACCGCGCAACACCGCGATGCCAATTACCGCGAGCAAAACCAGCGCTTGCAGGGGATTTGCGTATGCGTACTCGGTGATGGCCAACTCTGCAGTCAGCAAGAGATTGGCATCCTTGGCTTCGGACAACTCCTTGCGCAGCCGGCTAAGGACCAGGATATCCTCCTCTTGCTCTATTGCCATCTTCAGTTCACCCATTTGCTGACGTGGTGGGAGCAGTCGTTTTTCGGCAATCCAATCGCCGATGTCCGGTTGGTCAGCGATGTCGCTCGCACCTATTGCGACAAGTTCATTACTCGCGTCCGGTGGATATAGCGATGAATCAAACACAAGCCCAGCATCCAGGGCTGACCAAGCGTTTCTAAGAGCCTTTCGTTGGTCCGTCGGCAAAGCCAGGATCTGATTGAGAACGGCAATGGTTGATGACTCAGGGCCATTAATCTCGGTTGTGGCAGGCGTCGTTTTTTCCATTTTTCAGTCTAATGTGAGTAACGTTGGCTTGTTGGTTGAAGTTGTGTTTACTGAACCAGCCAGCGGACTGATATCTCGGACACAGCTCGAGATCGGCCCTGGCCTAGCGCCTGGCCCAGCCACCACACCCCAACTCCGAAGTGCATTCCAAACCAAACCGGTATAGCGTTGATTCAGACACTTATTGGTCGAGTGGTAGGCGCCCACGGCGTACCAGGTATTCCCGTAAGCATTGATCTGTTTTTTCAGGTGCCAGGCAGCAACGTAGGAGGAGATGCACCCGTTCAATAGGTCACGCGGCGCAATACCGTGCCGGCCAAGCTCCTTGAAGTGTATGGAGTTGATTTGCGCAAGCCCAACGTCCGTAGTGCCGTTGGTGTTCCGGTTGACCGCGGCTGCGTTGAATCGGGACTCCACTTGGATGATTGCCCGTAGCGTCCAGGGGCTTACGGCGTGGTAGTTGGCGGCTTCGGTTACGCAATCGTCGGGCTGTCGGGGGCCAGGCGCAGCCAGAGGGGTAGAACCCTGCTCCTCTTGGGCGACTGAGGCCAACGGCATCGACACCAGCATGCTGGAGAGAGCGAGGTCTATGGCGCACTTGGCTACCAACTGTCGCATTCTGGACACGATCCAGCCCTCATTGACGGGTGCGGATGCGGGTGCGCTCCGGCTTTCCAGAAGCAGTCTGGCGCTCGGAGACCAGCTCACTTGCAACGGCGGGATGCTGTTCTTGGACCTGTTGCTTCGCTTCAATTTGCGCATCCTTTTGGGACCTCGCAACCAAACGCGAAAAGAAGCCCTGGGTGTTTTTAATCAGTTGCGGTATGTGCCCGCATTCCGAAGGCGGGCGGCCATTGGGACAAACGAATTTTTCGAACAACATAGAGTTAACGCTTTCCCCGGCGGGCGTGGTAGTGGTGGTCTTGGGTGATAAGTCGCACCAGGTCGTCGGGCGAGCACTTTGGACGCTCACCAAAACCTTTAGTGAGGATCGCCCTGGGATGAAATGAATCAAGCGTGGCAACAGCGTCCACGGTGACTGACCGTAACACGCCGATCGACGACAAAGGATGGGACAGCACTACGGCGCAGTGCACGTATTCAAGTGGACTTCGTTCGGCCAAGAATCGTTGCAGTCGGCTTGCTGCCGCGTTAACTTGTTCGCTTGGGCCCCTACCACCTTTGTCAGCAATTGGCACATTGCGTTCCACCACATTGCCATACTTGTCGCTCTTATTGCGCCACCAACGGTCGCCCTCACAAGAGACCTCACCATTGAGGAATTTAATTTCGATGGCCAAAACACCATCGGGACCAACCAGCAGCAGATCGATTTCGCCCCCCGGATTTTTGTAGCCCGAGACAGCCACCCATTCGTCGCCCAGCTGGCGATCCATTGCGTCCTTGACGCGCTGCTCACCGTCGGCGCCAGCATTCCAGACCATCTCGTCGCGCTGCGCCTCCTCTTTAACGGGAGGGGCTGGCTTGACCGAAAAAAGATCAAGCAGGCGCGGGACAAAGCTAAACAGCCAAGCGAAATAGCGCTGTTCTGACCACAGCGCTTTGGATTTTGCGGCTAGGCTGCTCTTACGCAAGTCCAGCAAGGCCCGTTGGGCCTCGTAGTTTGCGCGCCCCCACTCAAAATCGGCCTGACGCTTGCCTGCCGCCGCATTGGCTTGTGTCTGGGAGTGGTCCGATAAAACTACGATTTTCATGCAACTTCTCCTAAAACCATCGATGCGCCGCGGCGCACGTCCTCCTCCGACAGCACCACACTTTCGTCGGTCGTACTTCGGTTGATAGCGCGGTTCACCGCGTATTGCAAAACAGCTTCCGTGTTGGCAATGCTCTGGTCACCCAGCAGCTCGGCGATGTTTCGCGCACTCAACCCCGCTTGCAGGCCTACTTTGCGCTTGCTGAGCCAGGTACCAATATGGGTTTCAAGTTGGCCGCCGTCGGGCCGCGCAAACTCCACCTTTTCCGTAAAGCGCCCGCCGCGCAACAAGGCAGTGTCAATTTGGTCTGGATGGTTGGTTGCGGCGACCCACACCAAATCCTTGACTCGGTCACTTACACCGTCCATCAGCGTCAGCAGCTTGTTCGTCGCCTCGGAATTTGTTGCGTATGCACGTGATCGAATCAAGTCGTCTGCCTCATCAATGAAGATGATGCACGGGCGCAGCTCTTTGGCTTTCACGTAAAGCTGTTCCAAGGCCTTTGGGTCACGGGCCAGGTCGTTGCCAGTCGCCACCAGAAAGGCCCAGTCAACCTCCTTGGCCAAGGCTTTCACGGCCGCCGTCTTGCCAGTGCCCGGTGGACCGTAAAACAGCACACCGGAGGGCAGAGTGCCACCCAGGCGCTCCACCCGTTGTGGGTCGCGCATCCGGTTCGACAGCATGCTGAGCGCTTCCCTGGTATCCGCCGACAAAATCAGCTCGCTCATTGGCTTGACGTTTTCCGGGGCGGCGCCTTTACGGCCCTGGATTCGTCGAAGGGAAGCCATAAAATCTTCGAACTCAAGCCGTGTACGGGGTGTCCCAGCTTGTTGCAAGTCAGCAAGGTAGGAGGGCAGCTCCTCGGTCACGGCCAGGATGCGTTTCACGGAATAGCCATTCCAACGCTGTGCCACACTGACGATCGTTGCTTGATCGGCATCCGCCTTGCGGACGTTCTTTTTCAAGCCCGAGGTCAGCAGACCGATACGCGCCTCCTCGTCGGGGGGGGTGATTTCCACTTTGAAATCAAAGCGCCCTTCCCTGATCGCCGCGCCATCCAGGCGGTCTACATAGTTCGTAGCCGCAACAAGCACCACGCGAAGCTTACGCACATCCACCATAAGTGTCAGCAAGGAATTCACCACATCGGTGTCTTCTTTGGTTTGGGTATCCCTGCCCGAGCGATCGGGTAAAAAGCTATCGATCTCGTCAATAAACAGGACGCAGGGCTGAGTGCGGGCCGCTTGCTGAAACGCTTCCGCAATCTTTTCCGTGCGTTCTCCCACCCAGCGGCTGGCGACGTCCGAATGCGTCAGTTTGAGAATCGGCATTTTGAGTTCTCCTGCAAGTGCCTCGGCAAACACCGTCTTACCGTTGCCCGGCTCGCCAAACAGAAGGATGCCGTTGCGTTTGGGCACATCACTCCCCTTGGATGCGGTGATCGCCATTGCCGCATCAAGCAAACGCCGCTTGATTTCCTTGTTGCCCTGAATGTCAGCAAAAGTAAGGGTCGACATTTCACGGCGGGCGACGTCAGCCGGTGGTGCTACCTGGTCTACTGGCACCGATGCCACTTGACTTCTATCTCTTTGGTGCGGACGCACCGTCCGGCCGGAGTCGAGGCCATAGAGCCAATCGAATTTCGTGGAGTACCAGCCTAGCAAGGACAGAGCAAACGGCACTGCAATAAGGAAGTAATTTGTGTATGCAGGTTGAGCGCCAAAGGAAAACCAGAAAACAAAAAAACTCCCGTATAGAAATAAAACGACGAATGACGAGAAGCCCAAAACGTCGCTAGTTCTCTTGGGCTCCACCAGTGGTTTTCCTGGAACCCGTTAATCGAGCTTAACCAATAAAT
>JARXAU010000146.1 GCA_029865675.1 Rhodoferax sp. | reverse complement strand
GCCGTCCGGCGTCAAAAATTGGCAGACGCAGGGCAGGGCCCACACCCCATTGTTCGCTGCCCGCGTGGGTGATGCGGTCAAAGCCAATGCTGTTGAGCCCGGCAAAGCCGACCACATTGATGTTGGGGTGGAACATGGCTTTGGCTACCTCGACTTCGCCCAGGCTGGCCTCTACCCGAGCGCGCGCTGCGGCAATGTCAGGGCGGTTGGCCAACAGATCCAAGGCGACCGCCGCAGGAATGGCAACGGCCTTGAGCGTGCCCAGGGGCACTGGCTGCAGGTCTGTCCAACCCAGCGGCTGGCCGGTAAGTGCCGCCAGGGCATTGCGGGCGATGGCCGTTTGCTCGCGCAGGCTCTCTGCGTACTGGCGAAGGTCTGAAAGACTGGCTTCGTTAGCCATCAGCTCTTGGGTGCTGTCAAGGCCCGCTTGCAGGCGCTGGCGTGATAGCGCCAGCAGTTGCTCGCGCTGCACAAGGTGGGCCTGCGCTAGCTGCTGTAGGGCGTATAGGCGCTGCAGTGCCACATAGCCCCGCGTCACTTGGGTGGCCAGCAGCAGCTGGGCCACCTGGGCGTCGGCGTGCGCGGCGCGCGCCTGACCCATGGCGGCGTCCAATTGCGCGCGGTTTTTGCCAAACAGGTCCGCTTCATAACTCGCTGTCATTTGGGCGTTGGCCGTGTTGTACACATTGCCCGCCAGGGGCGGTGGGTAAATGCCGTTCGCACTAAAACGTTGGCGTGTGGCATCTACCGATGCGCTCACGGACGGCAGCTCCGCGCTCCGGCTGATTACCGTGAGTGCGAGCGCGCGGTCAATGCGCGATCGGGCCAGCTTGACGGTAGGGCTGTTTTGCAGCGCTTGCGTCACCAGTGCGTTGAGCTGCGCATCGCCAAACTGGGTCCACCAAGGGGTAAGTGCGGGCGTCACGGTGCTTGATGACGCACTGCCAGCGCCTAGGCCCAGGTCTTGCGGCTCCGTCACGCGCGCCCGTGGCGCAATGCCTGAAAAATCGGCACAGGCGCTCAAGCCCAAAGCTGCAAGCACCACCAAGGCGCAGCGCCAAAAAGTGAGCGACCTGCTGGGAAAAAACTTGTATTGCATCGGGGGTTCCCGTCGGAGCGGGGGAGTGGCGGCCTGGGGGGTCATCATGGTGAGGCGCTGCTTTGTCGTGGCGGAATAAAAAACAGCGCCGCCGGGGATGCCCACCCCGACGGCGCTTGGAGCCTGCGCGGCTGAGAACCGCTCCACAGCTACTTCAGCACGTCCCCAATGCACAAGTACTTCATTTCCAGGTAATCGTCCATGCCCCAGTGCGAGCCCTCGCGGCCCAGGCCAGATTGTTTGACGCCGCCAAAGGGCACGTGCTCGGTGGCCAAAATGCCTACGTTAATGCCCACCATGCCGTATTCCAGCGCCTCGGCCACGCGGTAAATGCGGCCAATGTCGCGGCTGTAAAAGTAGCTGGCCAGGCCAAACTCGGTGTGGTTGGCGGCGTCAATGGCTTCTTGCTCTTTGTCGAACTTGAAGATGGGCGCAAACGGGCCAAAGGTTTCTTCGCGCGCGCAGGCCATGTCGGCGGTGGCGCCAGAGATGACCGTAGGCTCAAAAAACTGGCCGTGCAAGGCGCGTCCGCCGGTTTCCACCTTGCCGCCTTTGGCGATGGCGTCCGCCACGTGGCGCGTGACTTTGGCAACCGCCGCGTCTTCAATCAGCGGGCCTTGGGCCACGCCCTCGTCAAAGCCGTTGCCCACTTTCATGAGCTTCACTTTGGCGGTGAACTGGGCCACAAACTGGTCGTACACGCCGGCCTGCACGTAAAAGCGGTTGGCGCAGACGCAGGTTTGGCCGGCGTTGCGGTATTTGCTGGCCAGCGCGCCTTCCACCGCAGAGGCAATGTCGGCGTCGTCAAACACAATAAAGGGCGCGTTGCCGCCCAGCTCCAGCGACATTTTCTTAACCGTGGGCGCGCTTTGCGCCATCAAAATGCGGCCCACTTCGGTCGATCCGGTAAAGCTCAGGTGGCGCACCACGTCGCTGGCGCAAATCACCTTGCCCACGGCAATCGAGTTGTCGGCGTCCGCCGTAATCATGTTCAGCACCCCCGCCGGAATACCGGCGCGTATCGCCAGTTCGGCTGCGGCCAACGCTGTCAGCGGGGTGAGTTCGGCGGGTTTGATGATCACCGGGCAGCCAGCGGCCAGCGCGGGGGCGACCTTGCGGGTGATCATGGCCAGCGGAAAGTTCCAGGGCGTAATGGCGGCACACACGCCGATGGGCTGTTTGAGCACCATCAGGCGGCGGTTGTTGTCAAACTGAGGCAGGGTCTCGCCGTTGACGCGCTTGGCCTCTTCGGCAAACCACTCGACAAAGCTGGCGCCATAGGCAATTTCGCCTCTTGCCTCAGGAAAAGGTTTGCCCTGCTCGGCAGTCATGATGCGCGCCAGGTCGTCTTGGTTGGCCATCAGCAAATCAAACCACTTGCGCAGGATGAGGCTGCGTTCTTTGGCCGTCTTGGCCTTCCAGGCAGGCCAGGCGGCGTTGGCGGCGGCAATCGCTGCTTCAGCGTCCGCCGGGCCCAGGTTGGCCACGTCGGCCAGCTTGTGGCCGGTGGCGGGGTCCAGCACGTCAAAGCGGCTGGCGCCTGGTATCCAGTGGCCGTTGATCAAGGCGTCGGTTTTGAGCAGGCTGGGATCTTTGAGCAGGGCCAGGGGAGAGGCGTGGGACATGGAATGGGGTTCCTGAGCAGGGGGTTGGCATCTACCCTGGGCTGCGTCGCTGAAGTCATCGGAAGCAGCCCAGTAGGAGGGTAAAGTCCTTGCATCTTAACGGCTCAACACGGACGGACCCCCCCATGGCGCTCATCAACTACATCACCCAAATCAACCTCGACTTCGGCGCCATTTCTACCCTGCGCGCCGAGTGCGAACGTGTGGGCATGCGCAAGCCGCTCATCGTCACCGACGCGGGCGTGCGCGCCGCCGGTGTGCTGGACCGGGCGCTGGCCGCGCTGGGCGATCACCCGCACGCGGTGTTTGACGAAACGCCTTCCAACCCGACCGAAGCCGCCGTGCGCGCGGCGGTCGCATTGCTGAAAAAAGAAGACTGCGACGGCCTGGTGGGCGTGGGCGGGGGCTCCAGCTTGGACCTGGCCAAGGGCGTGTGCATTGCCGCCACCCACGAAGGGCCGCTCAAAACCTACGCCACCATCGAGGGCGGCAGCCCCAAGATCACTGACCGCGTGCTGCCCCTGATTGCGGTGCCCACCACCGCAGGCACCGGCAGCGAAGTGGCGCGCGGCGCGATTGTGATCGTGGACGACGGGCGCAAGCTGGGCTTTCACAGCTGGTTTTTGGTGCCCAAAATCGCTATTTGCGACCCCGAACTCACCCTGGGCCTGCCGCCCATGCTGACGGCGGCCACCGGCATGGACGCGATTGCGCACTGCATGGAAACTTTTATGGCGCCAGCGGTTAACCCGCCGGCTGACGGCATTGGCCTGGACGGCTTGGCGCGCGGCTGGGGCCACATTGCGCGCGCCACCACCAACGGGCAAGACCGCGAGGCGCGCTGGAACATGATGAGCGCCAGCATGCAAGGCGCCATGGCCTTCCAAAAAGGCCTGGGTTGCGTACACAGCCTGAGCCACAGCTTGGGTGGCGTCAACCCGCGCCTGCACCACGGCACTTTGAACGCCTTGTTTTTGCCCGCAGTGGTGCGTTTTAACGCCGCAGCCGAGTCCATCCAAAAAGAACAACGTCTGCAACGCATGGCCCACGCCATGGGCCTGGACGGCTGCGACGCGCAGGGCGACGCAGTTGCCGACGCCATTCGCGACATGAACGCGCGCCTGGGGCTGCCCACCGGCTTGGCTGCGCTGGGTTTGACGGCAGACTTGTTTGAGCGCGTAATCGACGGCGCTATGGCCGACCATTGCCACAAAACGAACCCGCGCATCGCCACCCGCGAGGACTACCGGGCGATGCTGGACGCGTCGATGTAAGGGTTGGGCAGGTTTGTGATGGCTTGGCGGCAGGCAATGCAGTCGATGTTGTTGATATCTATTGCGCAAGCCACGCAGAAAAAGTTGCTGCTGATGGTGCCTGAGCCTATTGGAAGGTGTCGACAGGCCGGTGATTGCGAGGGATATCTTCGGGCGACGCCCCTGTTTTACGAACCCACCTGTGCCAAGCATCCTCATCATTGGCCCGCAGTTCCAGCAAGCCCTGTTGTGCCATGACGTGCAGGCGGTGGAAGATATAGATATCACCCATGCCAAGCGGGCACTCGTCGCCACCGATAAAGGTGCCCACCACCCACGCCTGGCTTTTAAATTCGTGGGTGCACAAGCGCAGCAGCGCCGCGTCGAAGTAGTTTTCCGGCACGCCGCGCACTGCGCCGTCCTGGTAAATCCGCAGCACATGGTCTTGCGCGGCAATCGCATGCCACTCGTCGGCCAGCACCTGCTTGGCTTGCGGGCTCAGGGGTACTGCCATGCCTTCGAGCTCGCGCAAAGCATCAGCGCAAAAAACAGGGACCACCGGCGGGTTATTGGGGCACCGAGCGCTGAGTTTGCGCAAGTCGGCCACCCAGAACTCCGTGTCGGGCCAAACGGCGCAGGCCAGGCGGAGCAACAGTTGGTCTTGCGCCGTTTGGCCTAGCCACATCAGGGCGATCTCGTCGTCCTGGGGCGCAGGAAACATGGGGGCTATTCCCGTACCCTCATCAAGCCAGGACCAATCTTGGGCCTGTTCTTGGTATCCGGCGGTTGAAATAGTGGTTTTCATAAACCCAATTCGCGCTGCTAGGCCCTCGGGTGTGTCAATGCCGCGCAGCGGTCCCCAGCTCAGCAAGTCTGGTACCACCAGCACACGGTGCTCCGGCCTTGCGTGAACCACTTCTTGAAGGCGCGCTTCCCAGTCTCCGCCCAAGCTCAAATGAACGACCCGTGTTTTCATACTTTCCCCCTTTTTGATTGACGCAGCCCCATATCGGACGGGATTCAGCGCTGCCGGTCGCAGCCGCTGGCGGCCACCGAGCCGGGGGCTGCAGCAGACCGGCAGCGATAATTCGGCCTATCCGCACCCTGATCGGATCGCCTTGAATCCTATTCAATTATCGTTTTTGAAACTACCCGCATGACTCTTACCCCCACGCCAAGCGCCATGAGCGTTGCCGACATCCGCAAGACTTTTCTCGACTTTTTCGCTTCCAAGGGCCACACCGTGGTCGCCAGCAGCCCCTTGGTGCCGGGCAATGACCCCACGCTGATGTTCACCAACTCGGGCATGGTGCAGTTCAAGGACGTGTTTTTGGGCGCGGACAAACGCTCGTATGTTCGCGCCGCGTCCGTCCAGGCCTGCTTGCGCGCGGGCGGCAAGCACAACGACCTGGAAAACATGGGCTACACCGCGCGCCACCACACGTTTTTTGAGATGCTGGGCAACTGGAGTTTTGGCGACTATTTCAAGCGCGAGTCGCTGCACTGGGGCTGGGAGCTGCTCACCCAGGTCTATAAGTTACCGCCCGAGCGCCTGCTGGTGACTGTTTATATCGACGACGACGAGGCCTATGACATCTGGCACAAAGAGATTGGCTTGCCCGCCGACCGCATCGTGCGCATTGGCGATAACAAGGGAAAAAAATACGCATCCGACAACTTCTGGATGATGGCTGACACCGGCCCCTGCGGCCCGTGCAGCGAGATTTTTTACGACCACGGCGATCACATCCTCGGCGGCCCCCCGGGCAGCCCGGGCGAAGACGGCGACCGCTTTATCGAAATCTGGAACCACGTGTTCATGCAGTTCGA
>JARXAU010000133.1 GCA_029865675.1 Rhodoferax sp. | reverse complement strand
GCCGATGGCTTGGCCGCGCATGCCGGCGCAGCATCATGCGCGCGCGAACGGTGGCAGTTGCTCGGCGCGCTCCTGGCATGCGATGCAGCGGGCGGCTTCGGGCAAGGCTTGCAGGCGCAAGCTGGCTATGGCACCGCCACAGTCGGTGCACTGGCCGTAAGTGCCCAGGTCCAGCCGCTCCAAGGCGGCCGCGATTGCGACCAATTCGGCGGTTTCGCGCTCGTTGAGTGAAAACTCCAAATCTCGTTCGGTGGAAACCTGGACCGACGAATCCTCGGGGTGGGCGAAGTGCTCTTCGGCCACCTCAGCGCGGGGGCGCAGGCCCCCGCGCTGCTCGGAGATCAGAGTCACCAGTTCGGCGCGCTCGGCAAGCAAACGCTGGCGATAGTCGTTGGTGGGGTCAGGCTGGGTCACAGGTTCTGCTCCTTAGGGGGTAAACCATGCTAGGCAGCGCGCTTTGCGCCGAACACGACCTAAGTCACGGATAGCCCCAACAGACCCCTGGGAAAACCTCGATACCAACGTACATCAATTGCGGGTTTAATGGCGGGCTGACACAGCGCACTTTTCCGGACCGTCCGGCCAAGGCGGCCACTGCCCTTGAATTGAAGAATGAGCCAAGAATTCATCCTGGAAACCCGCCAACTGGTCAAAGAGTTCAAAGGTTTTGTCGCTGTCGACCATGTAAATCTGCAAGTGCGTCGCGGCACCATCCACGCGCTAATCGGCCCCAACGGCGCGGGCAAAACCACCTGCTTTAACCTGCTGACCAAGTTTTTAACGCCCAGCGCAGGCCAGATCTTGTTCGAGGGCCGCGACATCACCGCGCTTTCCCCCGTGCGCATTGCCCGCCAGGGTGTGATCCGCTCATTTCAGATTTCTTCGGTGTTCCCCCACCTTACGGTGCTAGAAAACGTGTGCATCGCGCTGCAACAGCGGCTGATGAAGACGTCGTTCCAGTTCTGGCGCTCGGAGCGCGTGCTCGACGGTTTGCACCCCCGCGCGCTGGAACTGCTGCGCGAGGTGGACTTAGAGGCCTACGCCCCCATTCCCGCTGTGGAACTGAGCTATGGCCGCAAGCGCGCGCTGGAAATTGCCACCACCCTGGCCATGGACCCCAAGCTGATGCTGCTGGACGAGCCCACCCAGGGCATGGGCTTGGAGGACGTGGACCGCATCCGCCAATTGATCAAAAAAGTAGCCGCTAACCGCACGGTGCTCATGGTGGAACACAATATGAGCGTGGTGTCGAGCATTGCAGACACCATTACCGTGCTGCAACGCGGCGCGGTGCTGGCCGAAGGGCCGTATGCCGAGGTGTCCAAAAACCCGGCGGTGGTGGAAGCCTATATGGGCAGCGCCAACACCACCTTGAAAGGAGCGCACTGATGGCCAGCGCACCCGTTCTTGAAGTAAAAGGCCTGCACGGCTGGTACGGCGAATCGCATGTGCTGCACGGCGTAGATTTTTCGGTGCAAGAGGGCGAAGTTGTTACTTTGCTGGGGCGCAACGGCGCCGGGCGCACCAGCACGCTGCGCGCCATCATGGGCCTGATTGGCAGCCGCAAAGGCTCCATCAAGCTCTGGGGCCGCGAGACCATTGCCATGCCCATGCACCAGATTGCACGTTTGGGCATTGGCTACTGCCCCGAGGAGCGCGGTATTTTTTCTTCGCTGTCAGCGGAAGAGAACCTGTTGCTTCCGCCCACCCTGGCCAAGGGCGGCATGTCGGTGGCGCAGATTTACGAGATGTTCCCCAACCTTGAGTCGCGCGCCCAGAGCCAGGGCACGCGCCTCTCAGGCGGCGAGCAGCAAATGCTGGCCGTGGCGCGTATTTTGCGCACTGGCGCGCGGCTCCTGTTTTTGGACGAAATCAGCGAGGGCCTGGCCCCGGTGATCGTGCAAAAGCTGGCTGAAATGGTGGTGGCGCTGCGCAAGCAGGGCTACACCATCGTCATGGTGGAGCAAAACTTTGTGTTTGCCGCGCCCTTGGCCGACCGCTTTTTGGTGATGGAGCACGGCACCGTAATTCAAGAGTTCACTCAGGCCGAACTGCCTTCGCGCATGGACCGGCTGCACGAGTACCTGGGCGTCTGAGCCCCCTGTTTTTGAAGCGTTTTTTTTACCCACTGGAGAACCCCATGAAACTGAAAACCATTGCCGCCGCGTGCGCGCTGACCACTGCCAACTTGCTGGGCGCAGGTGCCGCCCACGCCCAAATCTCGGGTGACGTGATTCGCATCGGCTTTATCACCGACCTGTCCGGCCTGTACGCCGACATTGACGGCCCGGCCGGCGCCGAAGCCATCCGCATGGCGATTGCCGACCTGGGCAGCGCAGTGAATGGCAAAAAGATCGAACTGGTGGTAGCCGACCACCAAAACAAGGCCGACGTAGCCGCTGCCAAAGCGCGCGAGTGGTTTGACCAGCAAGGCCTGGACATGCTGATTGGCGGCACCAATTCGGGCGCCAACCTGGCCATGGCCAAAGTGGCGCTGGAGAAGAAGAAGCCGTTTTTTGCCGTAGGCGCGGGCAGCTCGGTGCTCACCAACGAGCAATGCACACCGTACACCACCCATTACGCCTATGACACGGTGGCTCTTGCCAAGGGCACCGGCCCGGCAGTGGTCAAGGCCGGCGGCAAGAGCTGGTACTTTTTGACGGCGGACTACGCCTTTGGCACCGCGCTGCAAAACGACGCCAGCACCGTGGTCAAGGCCGCAGGCGGCACCGTGGTGGGCTCGGTGCGCCACCCCTTGTCGGCCAGCGACTTTTCGTCCTTCATGCTGCAAGCGCAGTCCAGCAAAGCGCAAATTTTGGGCTTGGCCAATGCCGGTGGTGACACCATTAACGCCATCAAGGCCGCCAACGAATTTGGCGTGACCAAGACCATGAAGCTGGCGGGCCTGCTGATGTTCATCAACGACGTGCACGCGCTGGGCCTGCCCGCCACCCAAGGCATGTACCTGACCGACAGCTGGTACTGGAACCAGTCGCCCGAGTCGCGCGCCTGGAGCAAGCGCTTCTTTGAGAAGTTCAAGCGCATGCCCTCTTCGGTGCAAGCGGCCGACTACTCGGTGACGCAGTTTTACCTGGGTGCGGTCAAGGCCGCAGGAACCGACGACGGCGACAAGGTGATGGAACAAGTGCGCAAACTCAAAATCAACGACATGTACGCCAAAGGCGGCTATGTGCGCCCCGACGGCCGCATGGTGCACGACATGTTCTTGATGCAGGTAAAAACCCAGGCCGAGTCCAACACCCCTTGGGACTACTACAACCTCGTCTCCACCACCAAGGGCGAAGACGCGTTCACCACCAAGGCCGAATCCAAGTGCGCCTTGTGGAAATAAGCAGATAAGTCGGACTTGAACCCATGGACGTTTTTGGCATTCCCATTCAGGCATTTCTAGGCCAGCTCTTGCTGGGGCTGGTCAATGGCTCTTTTTACGCCATGCTCAGCCTCGGCTTGGCGGTGATTTTTGGCTTGTTGGGCATTGTCAACTTCGCCCATGGCGCGCTCTACATGGTGGGCGCGTATGTGGCTTTTGTGCTGCTGGACACCTTTGGCATAGGCTACTGGTGGGCGCTGGCGATTGCGCCGCTGGTGGTCGGATCTTTGGGCGTGGTGATCGAGCGCACCCTGCTCAAACACCTGTACAAGATCGACCCGATTTACGGCCTGCTGCTCACCTTTGGCCTGGCGCTGATTGCCGAGGGCGTGTTTCGCGACCAGTTTGGCGTCTCCGGCCAGTCCTATCCGGTGCCGGAGTTGCTGCGTGGTGCGACCAACCTGCGCTTTATGGTGCTGCCCAATTACCGCGCTTTTGTGGTGTTTGCCTCGCTGGCGGTGTGCTTGGGCACCTGGTTTGTGATTGAGCGCACCCGCCTGGGCAGCTACTTGCGCGCGGGCACCGAAAACCCGGCGCTGGTGCAGGCCTTTGGTATCAACGTGCCGGTGATGGTGATGCTGACCTATGGCGCGGGTGCGGGCTTGGCGGCCATGGCCGGTGTGCTGGCGGCGCCCATCATCCAGATCACGCCGCTCATGGGCAGCAACCTGATCATTGTGGTGTTTGCGGTGGTGGTGATTGGCGGCATGGGCTCGATTTTGGGCTCCATCCTGACCGGCCTGGCGCTGGGCTTGATTGAGGGCCTGACCAAGGTGTTTTACGCCGAGGCGTCAAGCATTGTGGTGTTTGTGATCATGGCGCTGGTGCTCATGGTTCGGCCAGCAGGCCTGTTTGGCAAGGAAAAGTAATGACCGCGGCAACCCCACTCACCCGACGCAGCCACATTGCGCTGTGGATTGGCCTGGCTGTGCTGCTGGCTGCGCCCTTTATTGGGCTGTACCCGGTGTTCATGATGAAGGCGCTGTGCTACGCCATCTTTGCCTGCGCCTTTAATTTGCTGCTGGGTTACACCGGCTTGCTGTCTTTTGGCCACGCGGCCTACCTGGGCGCGGCGGCCTATGCCACCGGCTGGCTGGTACGCAGCGAGGGCTGGTCGCCCGAGCTGGGCGTGCTGGCCGGCACGGTCATAGCAGGGGCGAGCGGCCTGGTGGTGGGGCTCATCGCCATTCGTCGCCAAGGCATCTACTTTGCGATGGTGACGCTGGCCATGGCGCAGATGATTTACTTTGTGTTTTTGCAAGCGCCCTTCACCGGCGGCGAAGACGGTTTGCAAGGCGTGCCGCGCGGCAAGCTGTTTGGCGTCTTGTCACTGGCCGACGACCGGGTGCTGTATTACGTGGTGTTGGCGGTGTTTGTGGCGGTGTTTGTAGCCATCATCCGCATCGTGCACTCGCCCTACGGCCAGGTGCTCAAGGCGATTCGCGAAAACGAGCCGCGCGCCATTTCCCTGGGCTACGACGTGGACCGCTACAAGCTGCTGGCTTTTGTCATGTCCACTGCGCTGGCGGGCTTGGCCGGCGCCATGAAATGCCTGGTGCTGGGCTTTGCCACCCTGTCGGATGCGCACTGGTCGCTCTCGGGCGAAGTGGTGCTGATGACGCTTTTGGGCGGCATGGGCACTTTTGCAGGGCCGGTCGTGGGCGCTTTCACCATCATCGGCCTGCAAAACTTCCTTGCCGACCAGGTGGGCTCGTGGATCAACGTCATCATTGGTGGCATCTTTGTCGTCTGCGTGGTGGCGTTTCGCAAGGGCTTTGTGGGTGAATTGCAGGCCTGGCAGGACCGAAAAAACCAGGCCAAAAAGCCCGCCTGAGCAGCACCCTAGCGCTTCGGGGCGGGCATGCTGCCCCAAAAGCGCTACCGGCGTAAGGTTTTAAAACAAACCCACCACCCGGCCCTGGGCATCAATGTCGATGTGCTCGGACGAGGGCACCTTAGGCAGACCTGGCATGGTCATGATGTCGCCGCAAACCATCACCACGAACTCGGCGCCAGCGGCCAAGCGCACCTCGCGCACATTGACCACGTGGCCGCTGGGCGCGCCGCGCTGGGACGGGTCGGTGGAGAAGGAATACTGCGTCTTGGCCACGCACACCGGATAGTGGCCGTAGCCGGTGTCCTGTAGGCGCTGGATCTCGGCACGCACCCGCGCATCGGCCGTAATGTCGCTGGCGCCATAAATCTTGGTTGCTACTGCCTTCATCTTGTCCCACAGTGGCAGATCGTCTTCGTACACAAAACGGAAGCCCTCGTCCTTTTTCGACGCCAGCGCCACCACCGCATGCGCCACTGCTTCGGCGCCTGCGCCACCCTCGGCCCAATGGCGGGCCGAGATCACCGGCACCTGTAAATGGGCCAGCTTGCTTTGCAGCAGCTCCAACTCGGCGGGGGTGTCAAAAGTAAATTGGTTCATGGACACCACGCAGGGCAGGCCGTAGTGCTTGTGCACGTTGTTGACATGGCGCTCCAAGTTGGCAATGCCTTTTTCTAAGGCCAGGAGGTTTTCTTGATTGAGCGCTTTGAGTTCGCAGCCGCCATGGAACTTGAGCGCCCGGATGGTGCCCACCAGCACCACGGCCGAGGGCCGCAGGCCGGATTTGCGGCACTTGATGTCGACAAACTTTTCCGCTCCCAAGTCTGCGCCAAAACCAGCTTCAGTCACCACGTAGTCGGCTAGCTTGAGTGCCATCTGGGTCGCCAGCACCGAGTTGCATCCGTGGGCGATATTGGCAAACGGGCCGCCATGGATGAAGGCCGGGTTGTTCTCCAGCGTTTGCACCAGGTTGGGCTTGAGCGCCTCGCGCAGCAGCACCGTCATGGCACCGTGGGCGTTGAGGTCGCGCGCGCGCACCGGTGCCAGCGTCGTGGTGTAGCCGATGACGATATTGCCCAGCCGCTCCTTCAGGTCAGCCAGGCTGGTGGCTAGGCAAAAAATGGCCATCACTTCGGAGGCCACCACAATGTCAAATCCGTCCTGTCGCGGGTAGCCGTTGCCCGGGCCGCCCAGCGACACCGTGATGTCGCGCAGCGCCCGGTCGTTCATGTCCATCACCCGCTTCCACGTGATGCGGCGCACGTCAATGCCCAGCGCGTTGCCGTGGTGGATATGGTTGTCAATCAGCGCGGCCAGCAGGTTGTTGGCCAAGGCGATGGCGTTGAAGTCGCCGGTGAAGTGCAGGTTGATATCTTCCATAGGAACCACCTGTGCATGGCCGCCGCCCGCCGCACCGCCCTTCATGCCAAACACCGGCCCCAAGCTGGGTTCGCGCAGGCAAATAATGGTTTTTTTTCCAATGCGGTTCAGTGCGTCGCCCACGCCGACGGTGGTAGTGGTCTTGCCCTCGCCCGCCGGAGTGGGGCTGATGGCGGACACCAAGATCAGCTTGCCGTCGGGCCGATCGGCCAGGCTGCGGGCATAGTCAAGCGAAATTTTGGCCTTGTAGCGGCCGTACATATCGACCGCGTCGTCGGGTATGCCCAGCCCTTGGGCGATTTGGCCAATGGGCAGCATGTGCGCCGCCTGGGCAATTTCGATGTCTGAAAGCATTCCTTCTCCAATGTAAGTAGTGGGCAGCCGCGCTGCGGTGGGCTGCGGCTGTGCGGCTTGCGCCATCAGCCCTGTCCAGTGCCCGTAGCGAGGCCGGTGTCATGCAAAGTGAATCGTCGCTGGGGCGACGCCCGCAATGGTGCCGTCGAATACCGGCCCACTGTGAGCGGGTAAACACCGACCACGGAGCGATCTGCCACTGTTGCGACCTGGGTGCCAGCCACCGGCCTAGGCAGCACCGCATGCGACCCACCCGCATGCGACTGCACCGCATGCAGCCTCACCCAAGCACCAAGCTTGGGAGATGTTTAAGGGATGGGCTGCAGGGGTGTTGTCTCGGCGGAGGACGCCAGTGCAGCGTTGACCAGGCTGTCTAAACGGGTCAGTGCCAAGGGCACCATGCTTGCATCGCGGCTCTGCCCGCCCACGGTCAGCGCGCCTGCGGCATAGCGGTAGCCCATCTTCAATCCACCCGGCACCTCTTGGACGTAGCCGCTTTGCATGGCCAATTGCGCTTGCTCTGGCGTCAGCATGCCGCCCGTGACCACGATCTCCCCCGAGGACTGGAGCTGCTGCGCCAGCGCAACCTCGCCATCAGAGGCGGGCAGCAGTTCCAGCAGCAATTGGGCATCAACACTGGCGTCGGTATCACGCGCTTTCAGACTCGGAATCCCGATCGAAAAACCGGTCGTCAGCAGGGTTTTGACAGCCTGACGTGCCAAGGCCATTTGTTCGGGGCTTGCATCGACGAAGGCGCAGGTTTCACTGAAAAGCGTACTGAGGGTCTGCGCGCTTGGGGCGTGCAAACCAGTGACTTCGCCTTGCAAGGCCACGTCACTGAGCGTGCGTCCCATCCATTGCAGCTTGTCCACTGTCACGCCCTGTTGGTAGTTCCACCGCTGGGCCACTTCGCGCAGCGTGTAGCGCAGCTTGAGCTTCTGCAAGGTCACCGCGCCGGTGCGGGCGTCGTCCACCTCGAGCACCACGCTGCCCGTCGCACGCTGCCAGTCATCCAAGGCCAAGCTGAGCCGGGTGCCGCGCAAGTTCAGCGCATCGTCCTTGGCCTGAAATGCCATGTCGTCAACCGCCCAATGCAGCGTCACCGTCTTGCCCTCAAGCCGCAATTGGGCTCTGGAGGCTGCTATTTTGACTTCCTGCGCACCCTCGCTTCGCAGCCACTCGGGCAGCGCGATATCGTTGCTGACGGTACCGTCGTAGCCCACCACACCCTGGGCCGACAAGCCGGTAAAGCCCGCCAAAGCGTCTGCGGAGGACGCCTTGCTGGGTGAGAG
>JARXAU010000111.1 GCA_029865675.1 Rhodoferax sp. | reverse complement strand
CCCCCCTTTCATCGCGCCCATGCGCTTTAGTGATGCCGACGCGGCGCTGGCGCAGGTGCAGCGCATTTATGAAGCCAGCATTGCCCATTTGCGGGAATGCATGCAGCGCTTTGTGGCCGGCGAGGAGCTAGGCGGCCCTGTGCGCGCCTGCTACCCGCTGGTGCGCATTCAGACCGAAACCGCCTCGCGCAGGGGCCACCCCGAAGGCGCGGGCTTGAGCTACGGATTTGTGGAAGGCCCGGGCCGCTTTGAGACCACGCTCACGCGCCCCGACCTGTTCCACAGCTACTACCGCCACCAGTTTGCGCTGCTGCTGCACAACCACGGCGTGGAGCTGGAGGTGGGCACCAGCACGCAGCCCATCCCCGTGCATTTTTCGTTTGCCGAGAACGACCATATTGAAGGCACGATGGACGCCGCGCGGCGTGCGCGTATGCGCGATGTGTTTGACCTGCCCGACCTGGCCGCCATGGACGACGGCATTGCCAACGGCACCTACGAGCCCCGCGCGGGCGAGCCGCAGCCCCTGTCGCTGTTTACCGCGCCGCGTGTGGACTATTCGCTGCACCGCCTGCGCCACTACACCGGCACGCTGCCGGAGCACTTTCAGAACTTTGTGCTGTTTACCAATTACCAGTTCTACATCGACGAATTCATCGCCATGGGCCGCGCCGCCATGGCGGACCCGGCCAGCCCCTATATTGCTTTTGTGGAGCCGGGCAACCTGGTTACCCACCGCGCCAGCGCGCCGCACGCGGTGCCCGCCAGCCACGGCAGCAGCCCACCCCGGCTTCCGCAAATGCCGGGCTACCACCTGGTGCGTGCGGACCGCAGCGGCATCACCATGGTCAACATCGGTGTGGGCCCGGCAAACGCCAAAAACATCACCGATCACATTGCCGTGCTGCGCCCACACGCCTGGATGATGCTGGGCCACTGCGCCGGCCTGCGCAACACCCAGCAGCTAGGCGACTATGTGTTGGCCCATGGCTATGTGCGCGAAGACCATGTGCTTGATGAAGAGCTGCCGCTGTGGGTGCCCATACCTGCGTTGGCCGAAATTCAAGTGGCGCTCGAGCAAGCCGTGGCCGACGTAACGGGCTTGCAAGGCGCGGCGCTGAAAAGCATTTTGCGCACCGGCACCGTGGCCAGCACCGACAACCGCAACTGGGAACTGCTGCCCAACAACCAGCCCCAGCGCCGCTTTAGCCAAAGCCGCGCCGTGGCGCTGGACATGGAGAGCGCCACCATCGCCGCCAACGGTTTTCGCTTTCGGGTGCCCTACGGCACGCTTTTGTGCGTAAGCGACAAGCCGCTGCACGGCGAGATCAAACTCCCCGGCATGGCCAACCACTTCTACCGCGAACGCGTAGACCAGCACCTGCGCATCGGCATGCGCGCCGTGGAGTTGCTTCGCGCGCGTGGGTTGGATCAGTTGCATAGCCGCAAGTTAAGGAGCTTTGCGGAGGTGGCGTTTCAGTAACTTAAGACAATGATTTAAAAAGTTGTAACCGAATATTCTTTTTAGAAAGGCACATTAAGGCTCCCAAAACCCGTTAACCAGGAGCCTCTCCATGTCCCATGAATTAGACCCGATTACTAATGATTCAAAAAATGAGCACTTTCAGGAAGTTCTCACCCGCGCTTTCGAAAACCCGACACGCCGCTCGATATTGCGTGGCGGTTTGGGGCTGGCGTCCATGTTTGCCTTGCCCATGCTGCCGGGTTGCGGCGGCGGCAGCACCATCGCTGCATCGAACGATACATTGCCCCTCACTGCCGTCACTGAGCTGAAGTTCACGACTGTCGCTAAAAGCCTCGCCGACCAGGTATGGGTCCCCGCAGGCTACACCGTCAAAGTTCTGCATGCCACTGGCGACACCATGAAAACAGGCGTTGCCGCCTACTCCAATGAAGGCACCGACGACGCTGAGAGCTGGGCCAACCGCGTGGGTGACCAGCATGACGGTACTGAGATTTTCTACATCGGTTCCAACGGCAAGTCCAAAGGTAGCTATAGCTACGCAGCTGGCGACAAGGTCGTGCTGGCAGTCAACAATGAAAGCTCTGCAGAAGCGCACTTTTTGCACCCGACTGGTCAAACCTCCGGCACAGCTAGCGGCAAAAAATTCGATCAGTTTGCCAGCCCTAATCCATGGAATTTAGGTACACGTCCCGCAACTGAAGCCATCAAAGAAATTTTGATGCACGGTGTGACGCTGGTTGAAGTGAACTTTGACTCCAGTGGCAAACCCACCGGCTACAACCCGACATCGGCGTTGAACCGCAGAATCACACCTGAAACAGTGATGACGGTGACTGGCCCTGCTGCTGAGCTGACCAATTTGAAAGCCATGATGGTCACCAAGTTTGACGCTTCCGGCACCACGGTGCGCGGTACTTTGAACAACTGCGGCACCGGCATCACCCCTTGGGGCACCTTGATTACCTGTGAAGAAAACTGGGCAACCTACTTCACCATGCCAGCGGGCTCTACGGTGCCCACTGACGCCAAGTTGATTGCATCTCGCACGCGCTACGGTGTTCAGACCACCGCCACTTCAGCCACGGCCACCACTTCGCGCACGCAAGGCTGGCACACCGTGACCGACGCGGACCCGACATCCCGGTTCGCCCGTTGGAATGTGTCCGCTTCGGGTGCAACGGCGGCCGCTGACTTCCGCAACGAGCCTCAAACCTTTGGCTACAACGTTGAAATCGATCCGGCCAATGCATCCTCAGTGCCCTCCAAACGTATGGCCATGGGGCGCTTTGCGCACGAGGCCGCCGTTTGCAGTGTCCCCGTGGTCGGCAAGCCCCTGGCTTTCTACATGGGCTGTGATTCTCGCAACGAGTACATCTACAAATTTGTCAGCACCAAAACCTGGGATGCAGCCGACGTAGGCGGCGGTATCGCAGCGGGCGACAAATACCTCAACGAGGGTAAGTTGTACGTCGCTAAGTTCAACGCAACTGGCAGCGGTGAGTGGTTGGAGCTCAGCATCAATAACCCTTTGATCAAGAACGCCGCTTTCGGCTTTACCAGCCAAGCAGAAGTGTTGGTGCACACGCGGGTTGCCGCTGACTACGCAGGCGCTACCAAAATGGACAGGCCGGAGTGGGGCGCGGTCAACCACGCCAATGGCGAGGTCTACTTTGCAATGACCAACAACAGGACCCCTAATAAAACGATCTCTATGGTCAATGCCGCCAACCCGCGCTATTACAAAGACAGCGACGGTCGCGCCGACGGTACTTCGAACAGTGACGGAAATCCCAACGGCCACATCGTTCGTTTCAAAGAAACCGACGGAATGGCAGCCGCCACCACTTTCACCTGGGATATTTTCTTGTTCGGTGCTGAAGAAGATTCGGCTGCAGCCAATGTCAATCTTTCTGGCCTGACTGCTGCTAACTCTTTCTCTTCTCCAGACGGCTTGTGGTTTAGCAAGTCTACCGGCATTTGCTGGATTCAAACCGACGACGGCGCCTTCACCGACGAAACCAATTGCATGCTAGTCGCCGCGATACCGGGCACAGTGGGCGATGGCAGTGCATTGACCGTTAGCAACTCCGTCACGGTGTCCGGCACAACAACAACATCGACTCAAAACACCTTCATGGGCAAAGTCTTGGGCGAGTCACGCTTGCGCCGTTTCTTGGTCGGCCCCAAAGGCGCAGAAGTCACAGGCATCACCGAGACGGCCGATGGCAAAGCGATATTCGTGGGCATTCAACACCCGGGTGAAAATGCCACCAAATACGACGACGTCACACAGGGCGTATGGCCCACCAATGCTGCAAACGGCGTCGGTGGCAAATACGGTGCAGGCACTCGGCCACGTTCAGCCACCATCATCATCACCAAAGACGATGGCGGAAGGATCGGTTCGTAATTGAACGTTTAGGCTTTTCAACGGCGCGGCTTTTTAACCTCTGGGGCCTAGGCATCGCGCCGTCGAAATTCACTCTATCGGTCAGGCGGATTCACTGCGTACTTTTATGAGTCGCGTGGGTAATCCCCCCCCACGGAGCGATGAAACAACCCTCACTTGGATACGTCCTCGTGGGGGTTTTTCCATTCTTTTCGATCTCGAGATCACGGATTGAGATCACTTGTTTCATTCGTTTATCGCAGTTAAATTTTTCAAGAAAATGGGATCAGCCCACATGTTTTCGTGCCAACCATCTTTACCGCGGTCCGTCGCAGCGTTCGCCATGGCATTTTTTTAGCGGCTTGTGGTGGTTCAGATGCGGGGCCTGGTGCCCGCACCGTCGCTGGTGCTCAGACAGCTGCTACGGTCGTTCTTAAAACCCCGGTTTTGTCGTTCAACGACACTGGCCTGAGCGTGAGCGACGGTGTCACCCGCAATGGCTTATGGGCTGTCGAAAGCGCGGGGGTTGATTGGGAATTTTCGCTGGACCAGGGTGTCAGCTGGACGCGTGGTTCAGGCGCTTCGTTTGAAGTCACAGAAGACGGCGCCAAAATGATTTGGGTGCGGGCGCGGGACAACGCGGGCAACACCTCTGAAATCGTGCGCGTCAACTGTGTTTTGGACACCATGGCACCCGCTGCTGTGGCCATCGCAGGTCAGTCTGAAGGCGTTACCAACACGTTCAAACTCTCGGGCATTGAGCCAGGCGCGCGCTGGGAGTATTCACTGGATGAACAAAGCACATGGTCTGCAGGCAAAGGCAGCGCACTCGGTGTTCTGGGTAATCAACTGGGTCGGGTTTGGTTGCGCCAAGTGGACATGGCCGGCAACGTCTCGGTTGCCCAAGGTTTTGACCTGCAAAGCCCAAGTTTATTGGCGCATGAAGCGTCGGGAGAAGCTTTGCAACCCAGTGTTTTGGCGGCTGGGCTGCAAACCTACTTAATCCATGGGGTGGTCTCGCGCGGTGATGCCGACTATGTGCGCTGGGACATTCCAAGGGGCCAACAGTTGGAGTCCGTCAAGCTGGTGCAGTACGTGTCGGACGACGCCATTGCCTTTTATGCCTTGCAGGCCAAGCAGGTGTTTGACGCAGGCTTCGATGTGTCGCGCATGTTGGTGTACGGCCACATGGGACCCAGCGACTTGGCACGCAATGTGTTAGCCGCCTTGCCCAAATCAGACCTTGGCGAAGGTGCCATGACGCTTTGGTTTCAGCAAACCGGCTCGCTGCCTACGCGATATGCCATTGAGGTCATGCTGGCGCCTGCGGATTGATGCCCCGTTGGGCACTTAATGGGCGCTAGTCGCAAGCAGCGGTCAGTTGTTGCGGCTTGAGGTGAACGCCCAGGCTCATCGAACGTGCCATTTCAAGCCTACTCGCAGCCTGTTGTTTCGTGGTTCATAGGTGCCCCTTGTCTGGTCGGCCGAGCTCACCCAATGGACATCCGAATCGTCCACCCAAGTCCAGCGTGCATAGGGTTCCAGTTCGCCAAGCTCGGCATGGATTTTCTTGCTAACTTGAAGGTAAACACCTCGGCGCTGTTGGTTGGTCACATCTTGTAAGCGGGTGTTGACTTGTGACAAGCGGGACACGTGCTCTCCCCACAACAGCCAGCCCGCATCGAGCGTCCAATGCTGCGCGCCGCCCGAGTGCCATCGCACAGGCAACCACATTTGGGTGGACAGGCGGTCGTAGCCCCCAAAACCCAAACTGGTGGTGCCGCGCAAATAGTTGGCATGGCTGTGCAAGGCAAGACCGTACTGCCACTGGGGATTGGCCGTCGACGCTGTGAGGGCTCGCCAGTGGGTGTCGACGTTCAGTACCGAGTCCAAACGCCCCGACAGCTCGCTGCTGTAATTTTGAAGACCCAGATGCGCATCGGCTTCCAAGGTGTAGGGTCCCAGCCTTAGGCTTTGCCAATGCACACCCAGCTCTGGGCCGCTTAAGTTCATTTGCGGTTCGCGGTAATCCTGCCAACCTGCGCTTAGCTGCCAGGCACCCAAAGCTTCCCGCGGCTGCGCTTGGACTGGAACGTGGGCCCCCACTAACACCCAAGCTGCGCACAAGCCCCATAGCCCAGGTCCACCGGGGAGACCCCCACACCGAAGATTGCGAAAAATCGGAAACATAACACTCCTTTGAACACCATCCGTGCCATTGTGGTGTGGGTCTTTGACGGTTTGAAGGCCCGCGCCGCGCGTTGGTTCGATTTGGCATTCCAGTCGAGCCCGCAGTTGCCGAGCAGTCGCGTCAATTGGCAAGGCTATTGACTTCGGCGGACTGGCCTGTCGCTGCACCCCGGTGAATCTGGACACCCTTGCCGTGAACAACGGTGGCACACAAATGAATTTGTGGGGCGCACTTTTGCTTGGCATACCGTCGGCGCGCCGGAGGCGTAATGAACTTCCCCGACAATGCATCATGTTTGCGCACCCTCCCCTCCCCCCGCTGTTCCAGGTCCAGCACCTTACCAAACGCTACGGCGACACCGATGTCGTCCAAGATTTGTCCTTCGAGATTGCCCCCGGCGAATGCCTGGGCGTGATTGGCCCTAACGGCGCGGGCAAAACCACCACCATCCGCATGTGCCTAGGCCTTACTGCGCCAGATGCCGGCAGCATCACGGCGCTGGGCCTGCAAATGCCACAGGATGCATTAGCCATCAAAGCGCAGATTGGCGTGGTCACCCAGCTCGACACGCTGGACCCCGACTTCAATTGCGCCGAAAACCTGCTGGTCTATGGCCGCTATTTCGGCCGGAAAGACGCCGAGATCAAGGAGCGCATTCCGGCGCTGCTGGAATTTGCGTCGCTCACCAGCAAGGCCAAGGCCAAACCGGGTGAACTCTCGGGCGGCATGAAGCGGCGTCTGAGCCTGGCGCGCGCCTTGGTGAACGACCCCAAGCTGCTGCTGCTGGACGAACCCACCACCGGCCTGGACCCGCAGGCCCGCCACCTGATGTGGGAGCGCCTGCAATTGCTGCTGCAACAAGGCAAGTCCATTCTTTTGACCACGCACTTTATGGACGAGGCGGAGCGCCTGTGCTCGCGCCTCTTGGTGCTGGACCACGGCAAAAAGATTGCCGAGGGCAAACCGCGCGACCTGATTGCCCAGTATCTGGAGCCCGATGTGGTGGAGGTGTATGGCGTGGGCGCCGTGGCGCTGGCCGAGGGGCCGCTGCGGGCGCACGCCAGCCGGGTGGAAGTGAGCGGCGAGACGGTGTTTTTCTACACCCGTGACTCCTCAGCGCTTTTGCAAGCGCTGCACGCTTACCCGCAACTGCGCACCCTGCACCGCCCGGCCAACCTAGAAGACCTGTTTTTGAAATTGACCGGACGCCAAATCCGCGAGGACGCCTGATATGACCACTCCCGCATCCACTGTCTCGATAGCCGTCCCGCCCCAAGCGCCAAGCCGCTGGCGCGCGCCCCGCCTGAGCATGCGCTTTTGGCCGGTGTTTTTGCGCAACTTGCTGGTCTGGCGCAAGCTGGCTATTCCCAGCCTGGTGGGCAATATTGCCGAGCCGCTGATGTGGCTGGTGGCCTTTGGCTACGGCATGGGAGCCCTGGTGGGGCAGGTGAGCGTGGGCGCGGCAGGCGGAGATGCCAAGGTGCCCTACATCCTGTTCCTGGCCAGCGGCTCGAT
>JARXAU010000095.1 GCA_029865675.1 Rhodoferax sp. | reverse complement strand
TTGGTGGCCTGTTTTTTGCCGGCCAGATCAACGGCACCACGGGCTACGAAGAGGCGGCCGCCCAAGGCCTGTTTGCCGGGGTGAACGCCGCTCTGCAAGCCGGGGCGCAGACCGCCTGGACTGGCGACACCTGGTTGCCGGGCCGCGACGAGGCTTACTTGGGCGTGCTGGTGGACGACTTGATTACCAAGGGCGTGACCGAGCCCTACCGCATGTTTACCAGCCGCGCCGAGTTTCGGCTGCAATTGCGCGAAGACAACGCCGACGTGCGCTTGACCGAAACCGGCCGCGCGCTGGGCTTGGTGGACGACGCGCGTTGGGCGGCGTTTTGCCGCAAGCGCGAGGCTGTTTCACGTGAAACGGAGCGTCTGCGCTCCATCTGGGTCAACCCCAATAACCTGCCCGCCAGCGAGTCCGAGCGCGTGTTGGGCAAAGCCATTGAGCATGAATACAACCTTGCCGAACTGCTGCGCCGCCCGGATGTGCGCTACGCCGACTTGATGGGCCTGGACGCTGGGCGCTACGCGAGCGCGGCGCTGGCGTCCGCTGCGGACGGTAGCAACTCACAAGACGTGTTTGTAGCCAGCGTGATTGAGCAGGTGGAAATTGCCGCCAAGTACTCGGGCTATATCACGCGCCAGCAAGAAGAGGTCAGCCGCGCCTCCCATTACGAGAACTTGCGCCTGCCTGCAGAGCTGGACTACATGCAAGTCGCGGCGCTGAGCATCGAGGCGCGCCAACGCCTGAACCAATTGCGCCCCGAGACTCTGGGCCAGGCCTCGCGCCTCTCAGGCATTACCCCGGCCACGATTTCGCTTTTGCTGATTCACCTGAAAAAAGGCAACTTCCGCGACTTTGCTGCCAAGGCAGTGGCCGCCGAGGCGCGGGCGTGATGCGTCCGCTGGAGACCGAGCTGCGCGCCGGGCTGGATGAATTAACCCTGGTTTTGGACGATGCGCAGCTTGCCGCGCTGCTGGACTACATGGCCCTGATTCAGAAATGGACCAAGGTATACAACCTGACGGCCGTGCGCGAACCGCGCGACATGCTCACCCACCACGTGCTCGACAGCCTGGCGGTGGTGCGTCCCTTGCGCCAGCAACTGGCGGCGCTGGAGCTGGGTCCGGCGGTGCGGGTGCTAGACGTGGGCGCGGGCGCGGGTTTGCCCGGCGTAGTGTTGGCGATCTGCTTTCCTGAAATGGCGGTGCACTGCGTGGACACAGTGGCCAAGAAGGCGGCGTTTGTGCAGCAAGTGGCGGTGAGCCTGAAGCTGGCGAACCTGCGCGGCATCCACGCCCGCGTCGAGAGTCTGACCGCGCCTTATGACGTGGTGTGCTCACGCGCCTTTGCGTCTCTGGCGGACTTTACCCAGTGGTCGCGTGCGGCCTTGGCGCCGGGCGGGATGTGGATGGCGATGAAGGGCAAGCATCCCGAGGCGGAGCTAGCCACACTGACACCGGACGTGGCCGTGTTCCACGTGGAACCTTTGCAGGTGCCGGGCCTGGACGCCGAGCGCTGTTTGGCCTGGATGCGCCGCGCCTGAGCCGCCGGGTTACCAAGTGTCAGAGTGGCCGCCAAAGCGGCTAACGTAAACTCGCCTGCATTCACCATAGGATGTTCATGCTCGGCGTCAGCGATTACAGCACTTTTGTTATCACCATTTTGGTGTTTCTGCTGATCCCGGGGCCGGGCAATCTGGCCTTGGTTTTGTCCACCAGCAAGGGCGGCATGCGTGGCGGCTTGGCGGCGACGATGGGCGTGATACTGGGTGACCAGGTGCTGATGTGGCTGGCGGTGGCCGGAGTGGCTGCGCTGTTGGCGGCCTACCCTGCGGCGTTTCATGCGGTGCAATGGGTGGGTGCGGGCTATCTGGCCTGGTTAGGTGGCGCCATGCTTATGTCCAAGCCTGGCGCCGCTTTGCCGGTCAATATCCGCCCGCGACAGTATTTGCGCCAGGCGATGTTCATCACCCTGCTCAACCCCAAGGCGATTTTGTTTTATATGGCCTTCTTCCCCCTGTTCGTGGACCCGGTTCGCCAGCAAGGCTTACGCACCTACGGTTTTATGGCCGCCACGATTGCCGTGCTTACCTTCGCCTATGGCCTGGGCGCCACCCTGCTCACGCATTTTTTTGCGGAGCGCGTGCGCGCCAATCCGCGCATTGGCCGGGCGCTGGAAAAAGTGGCAGGCGTGTTTTTGATCGGCTTTGGTCTCAAATTGGTGGCGGCGCAATGACGCAGCGCGCCCGCGTTCCACGTGAAACCGCAGCCCGCGCCGCACCCTATTCATTCGCTCATTCCTAAAGCCATGGCCAAAATCTTCTGCATTGCCAACCAAAAAGGTGGCGTTGGCAAAACCACCACCACGGTCAACCTCGCGGCGGGCTTGGCGCAGTTGGGCCAGCGCGTGCTGATGGTGGACCTGGACCCGCAGGGCAATGCCACCATGGGCTCGGGCGTGGACAAGCGCAGTTTGGCGTTCAGTGTGTACGACGTGTTGCTGGAGTCTGCCAGCGTTGCTGAGGCGCGCACGCGCAGCGACAAGCTGATTGCGGCGGGCTGCGGCTACGACATTTTGGGTGCCAACCGCGAGCTGGCCGGTGCCGAAGTGGAGATGGTGGAGCTGGAGCGCCGCGAACGCCGCCTCAAAAACGCGCTGACCGCCGTAGATGCCGACTACGACTTTGTGTTGATCGACTGCCCGCCTTCTTTGTCCATGCTCACCCTCAACGGCCTGTGCTGCGCCCACGGCGTCATCGTGCCCATGCAATGCGAATACTTTGCCTTGGAAGGCCTGACCGACTTGGTCAATACCATCAAGCAAGTCAAAGCCAACCTCAACGACAAGCTCCTCATCATTGGCCTGCTGCGCGTCATGTTTGACCCGCGCATTACTTTGCAGTTGCAGGTGAGCGACCAGCTGGCCGCGCATTTTGGCGACAAGCTGTTTGACACGGTGATTCCACGCAACGTGCGCCTGGCCGAGGCGCCGAGCTTCGGCCTGCCCGGCGTGGCGTTTGACCCCGGCTCCAAGGGCGCGCAGGCCTTTGTCGCTTTCGCAGCGGAGATGCTGCGCCGTTTGCCGAAATAAGGCCAGGCCGCATGGACCCCCACGCTCAGGTGCTGCTTTTGCCCGGTTGGCAAAACTCTGGCGCGGCGCACTGGCAAAGCCGCTGGGAGGCGCGCTATGGCTACTTGCGCGTAGAGCAGCACGATTGGATGCAGCCCCTGCGCGGCGATTGGATCAGCCGCCTGGAAGACGTGCTGCTGGCGCAAAGCCGCCCCAGCGTGCTGGTGGCGCACAGCCTGGGCTGCCTGCTGGTGGCGGCCTGGGCCTCGGTGTCGCGCAACACCCATTTGGTGACAGGGGCTTTGCTGGTCGCGCCCGGCGACGCTGAGCGACCGGAGTTGCGCGCCCCCTTGCACAGCTGGTCGCCGGTGGTGATGCAGCGCCTGCCCTTCGCCAGCGTGCTGGTGGGCAGCCACAACGACCCGTATTGCAGTCTGGCGCGCGCCCAAAGCATGGCCAGCGCCTGGGGCGCCCAATGGCACGATCTGGGCGACGCCGGCCATATCAACGCCGAAAGCGGCCTAGGCGACTGGCCCCACGGCCACGCGCTGCTGCAAACACTGATGCAGACCACCCCTCATGAATGAGCCCGCGCAGCGCCTCCATTCATGACCATTTCTTTACCTTAAGGACGCCCACCATGGCCACCAAAAAACCCAAAGGCCTAGGCATGGGCCTCGAAGCCCTGCTTGGACCCAAAGTGGAGGACGCCGCGCCCGACACGCCGCTGGACGCCAGCCTGCCGACCACCCTGCTGCTGGCCGACCTGGTGCCCGGCATCTACCAGCCGCGCAGGCAAATGGACGAGGGTGCGCTCTACGAGCTGGCCGAGAGCATCAAGGCCCAGGGCATCATGCAGCCGATTTTGGTGCGCCAGCTAGACGACGCGCGCGCCAATGCGCACCGCCCCGAGGGCTCTAGCCGCCCGGTGTACGAAATCATCGCCGGTGAGCGGCGCTTTCGCGCGGCCAAGCTCGCAGGCTTGGACCGCGTGCCGGTGCTGGTGCGCAACGTGGCCGACGAGGCGGCAGCCGCCATGGCGCTCATTGAGAACATGCAGCGCGAAGACCTGAACCCGCTGGAAGAAGCGCAGGGCTTGCAACGCCTGATCAAAGAATTTGGCCTGACCCACGAGGCCGCCGCCCAGGCCGTGGGCCGCTCACGCAGTGCGGCCAGCAACCTGATGCGCTTGCTCAACCTGGCCGAGCCGGTGCAAGCCATGCTGGTCGCGGGCGACCTGGACATGGGCCACGCGCGCGCGCTGCTGGCGCTGGACCGGGCCACGCAAATCACCGCAGCCAACGAGATTGCCAGTAAAAAACTCTCGGTGCGGGAGTCGGAAAGTTTGGTCAAAAAACTCGGCGCCGAGTTTTCTCTGGTCGCCTCCAAGCCGAAAAAAGAGAAGTCGCGCGACCTCAAGCGCGTGGAAGAAGAGCTGTCTGACCTGCTGCAAGCCCAGGTGGAGGTGCACATCAAAAAACGCGTCAAACGCGCTGGGCGCATGGAGGAGATGGGCGAGGTGGTGATCCAGTTTGGCTCGCTCGATGCGCTCAACGGCCTGATAGAACGCCTGGCGCCCAACGCCAGCCGCTAATAGGGCCATGGCAAACCCTGCAGACCCCATTGCGCCACGCAGCCGCTGGCGTGCCGCGCCGCCCTGGCCCGTGCCCGCATTGTTGAGCTGGGGTGCCAGTTGGGCCGCGTTTCGGCTGCTGCTGCTGCGGGGCTGGCCCGTGGGCGGCGCACTTGCGATTGCGGCGCTGCTGGGCGTGCTACTGAGCTTGTGGGGCAATTCCTGGTGGCGCAAGGCGGTGATTGCGGCGGGGTTTCCGGTGTCCTTCGCCCTGAGTTTGCCCATGCTCGGCTTGGGCGATATGCCAGCCTGGGTGTGGTTGCTGCCGCTGGTCCTCATGCTCTTGGTGTACCCGATCAACACCTGGGCCGACGCGCCCCTGTTTCCCACCCCGGCCAAAGCCCTGCGCGCCCTGCCCACACACGCCCCCTTGCTGGCCGGGGCCCGGGTTCTGGACGCGGGCTGCGGCCTGGGCCATGGCCTGCGGGCGCTGCGCCAGGCCTATCCGCAGGCGCAGTTTTATGGCCTAGAGTGGAGCGCCACCTTGCGCTGGCTGTGTGCCTTGCGCCTGCCCTGGGCACGCATCACCCGGGGAGACATCTGGCTTGCCGACTGGTCCGGCTACGACATGGTCTATTTGTTCCAGCGCCCCGAGAGCATGCCCCGAGCGGTGGCCAAGGCGGCCAAAGAGCTGCGTCCCGGTGCCTGGATGGTGAGCCTGGATTTTGAGGCCGCGCAGCTGCGTGCAGCTGCGAGCTACCAAGCCAGCGATGGCAAAATGGTGTGGATTTACCAAGCCCCCTTTGTTTACGCAAGGCCCTAGCATGTCCGCTGTTTCTATCGACCCGAGCGCCGATCCCCAACGCCCATTGGTCTCTGCCCAAGCGGTGGCGCTGTTTGCGATGGCAACCCTGGCTGAGCGACGCGACGCGGACACCGAGTCGCACCTGTTGCGCATGCAGGGTTACATTCAAGTGCTGGCCGAGGCCTTGCGTGCCGTGCCCGCTTTGGCACCCTTGCTGAGTCCTGAATACGTCGCGCACTTGGTGCAATGTGTGTTGGTCTACGACATTGGCACGCTGGCGATCCCGGAACGCGTGTTGCTCAAGCCCGGGCGCTACGACGCAGAAGAGCGCAGCATCATGCAAAGCCATACGGTAAGAGGTTTTCAAGCGCTGGAGAGGGCGGCTCAGACCTGCGGCGGCTCCGACGATTGGCTGCAAGTGGCCCAGGAGATGACCCTCTCACACCATGAGCATTGGGACGGCCAAGGTTACCCGCAGCAGCTTGCGGGCAACGCCATCCCGCTGAGCGCGCGTATCTTGGCGGTGGCCGATGCCTATGACGCCATGATCACCCACAAGGTCTACAAGGCGGGCGTGTCGCACTCACAAGCGGTCGCCCAAATCAGCGCACAAAGGGGCAGCCAGTTTGACCCGCAAGTGGTCGACGCGTTTTTGGAGCGGGCCGCCGACATTGCGCAGCTCGCCCAGCGCTACGCTGACACGGAAGACGATCTGCAGCGCAAGATGGAGACGATGGCCGAATCTATCGCCGAGCAGATAGTCATGTAGTCCGTCTCATTCGCTCGGACAGCGCCATAAGCCCGCCGAGCAACCACTGAGGGCGTGATACGCGTCCTTTTCAACCTGAGAAACCACCATGGCCAATCGCCTTACACAAATCGCTACCCGCACTGGGGACGGCGGCACCACGGGACTTGGCGACAACAGCCGTGTGTCTAAAAATAGCCTGCGGGTGCACGCCATGGGCGATGTAGATGAGCTTAATTGCCACATTGGCCTGCTCTTGTGCGAAGCCATGCCCGAGGGCGTACGCGCCGTGCTGGTAGAAATCCAGCACCAGTTGTTCAACCTCGGTGGCGAGTTGTCGATTCCTGGATTTGAACTGCTCAAGGCCGAAGCCGTGATCGCTCTGGATGAGGCCCTGGAGGCCTATAACGCCGATCTTCCCCGCTTACAAGAATTCATCTTGCCCGCTGGCAGCCGTGCAGCCGCTTTGGCCCATGTGTGCCGCACGGTGGCCCGCCGGGCCGAGCGTGCGGTGGTGGCTCTGGGCAATGAAGAGGCCCTCAAGGAGACGCCACGCCAGTACCTCAACCGCCTGTCTGATTTGATGTTCGTGCTGGCCCGGGTGCTGAACCGCTACCGCACCGACGGCACCGTGGGTGACGATGTGTACTGGAAAAGCGAGCGCATGGCGCGAGGGGACTAAGGCCCAAGCCCGCCCTCAGCGCGGCGCCAGAATCGCCATGGTGATGCGCGAAATGCAGCTCAGGTCGCCCGCCTCATCGCGCAGCTCAATCTGCCAGACATGCGTGGTGCGGCCCCGGTGCACCGGCCGCGCGGTGCCGGTGACCCAGCCGCTCTTGACCCCCTTGAGGTGGTTGGCATTGATGTCCAAGCCCACCGCGCGGTAGTCTGGTGGGGTGGAAAACGCGGCCCCACACGAGCCCAAAGTTTCGGCCAGCACCACAGAAATACCGCCGTGCAGCAATCCGTAGGGCTGGCGCGTGCGCTCGTCCACCGGCACGCGGCCAACGATGTAGTCGTCTCCCACTTCCACAAACTCGATGCCCAGGTGGCTGTCTGCCGTGTTGGCCGTGTTTTGGGTGAGGATTTCTACCGAGATGGGTTTTTGCCAAATGCGCACGAAGGGTTCCTTGCATCAAAAGCAGCCACTGTAGCCGTCCCGCCGCGCGGTTGGCGTCGCCGCAGTCGCTCAGGCGAAGTGCCGTGCCAGCTCGGCAATGTGCTGGGGCGAAATGCCGCAGCAGCCGCCCACCAGGGTCGCGCCTTGGTCCACCCAGCGCTGTGCCCAGCCCACATAAGACAGTGGGTCCAGGTCCTCGCGAATATCCAAAATCACCGCGTTAGCCGTGGCTTTTTTGGACTGGGCGGGGAATGCGTTGGCATACACGCCGATGGCGACGTCTGAGCCCGCCTGGCCCAGCGCCTGCTTGGTGACCACCACGGCCGCTTCCATCACCTCGGGCTGGCTGCAGTTGAACAAAATGACCTGGGCGCCGAGTTCCAGGGCCACGGCGACGGCCTGGCCCACCGGCTCGCCTGAACGCAGCACTGGCGTTTCGCCCTCAGGCTCGTCGTCCAGCGTGAAGGAGATCCACAGGGGTTTGGGGTTGCCATTCAAAGCGGCGTGCACTGCGCGGATTTCGGCAATCGAGCTTTGCGTCTCGGCCAGCCAAACATCGACCGAGTCGTCCATGCCCTCAATCAAGGCCTGGTGGATGCGCACCGAGGCCGCGTGCTCAAACAAATCGGGGCGGTACGAGCCCAGCGCGGGTGGTAGCGAGCCCGCCACCGTCACTTGGTGGGGCGCGGCGTCGGCACTGGCACGGGCCAGTTCGCCGGAGAGGCGGGCCAGTGCCACGCCCTGGGCGTCAAAGCGCTCTTGGCCTATGTGGAAAGGCACCACCGCATAGCTGTTGGTGGTGATGAGCTGCGCCCCACCCTGCACAAAAGCGTCGTGCGCTTGGCGTACAAACTGTGGCCCCTGCAGCAGGGCCAGTGCCGACCATTCAGGTTGCTGAAACGGCGCGCCCATGCGCTTGAGTTCGCGGCCCATGCCGCCGTCGAGGATGGTGATCTTGCTTGCCATGTGGGGTTTCTCCAAAAACGAAGGGTTCTGCTGCGCGCAGGTGTCTGCCAAAAGGTGTCTGCACCAGACAAGCCTATCAGACCCACGGGCTTGGCTGTGCGCATTGGGCGTCGGCCCGAGCGCACGGGCAGGCGGCTTTACTTGGCCCGCGTGTCGCACGTCCCACAGGCGAGGGCGCGCCCATCGCGCCGGAGGAGGCGATTGATCCTCAAACCCGATACAGTAAGGTCCATCTTTAACCCGTGCTTTAGGAATCACCCCATGCCCTACTATCGCCTACTTCTAGTGGTCAGCCTGCTTGCTGGCACGTTTGCCTTTGCCGCCGACACTAGCCCGCCCGCCCCGCGCGACACCGAGCTTGAAAAAGCCCAATCTGCCATTGCCCGCAAGGACTGGGCAGTCGCCCTTGCCGTGCTGGAGCCCTACACCGTCGCCAACCCGCGCAGCGCCGACGGCTTCAACCTGCTGGGCTACAGCATGCGGAACCTAAAGAAGTACGACGAATCGCTCGTGGCCTACAAACAAGCCCTCACTTTGGACCCCAAACACAGGGGCGCGCATGAATACATCGGCATCGCCTACGTCCAAATGGGCCAGCTCGACAAAGCCAAAGAACACCTCGCCAGCCTGGACAAAATTTGCCCCTTTTCGTGCGAGGAATACCGGGACTTGAAGAAGGCAATTGCGCAAGCGCAATAGGTGATTTGTAACGGTGTCGTAAGTTCTTCTTCAAGCGGAGCGTATCTGTGGTCCCGATCGCTTGCTCCCCATACTGCGACTGGCCCTCTCTTGCCTGACGTTTGGTGCGCGGCTGTTCAAACCTTAGCACGCGCTGCCAGTCAGTAGTGGTAGCGAAGCTGTGCGATCAACAAAGCGCCCTCGTCTGGTCGGTACACCATGCGATGCTCGTTGGTGATACGGCGTGACCAGAACCCGGCCCTGGCCTGGACTTTGTGTACTCGGTGGAATTGGAGCACGAGGTGGTGGAGTGCACGTTTCACACTGGGCTGCGGGTGGTGGTGCAGGCGATTGGGGTGAAGCGGTAGTTGGCCCCTTGCTCAGCGCACGCTAACGCTGATGCGATCAAAGCGACCCTGGTCGTCCATGACGGTAATGTCAACCTTCCCCGCGCCTTCTAAGCGGTGGATGAGTGCTTGCTGGGCCGAGCGGTGCGCGACCAGTTGGCCGTTGATCAGCCAGTAGACCTGGCCGCTTTGGCCCCGCACTTCCAGGCGGACGACAGCGGGCTGCTTCGGGCGTGGGCGTTGGATTACCTCCCCATCGGTCAAGCCGCTGATGCGCAGGCCGGCCTCGGGTTCGGCCTGCGCCTGGCACCGTCCATCCCAGGCGGGTGGAAGGCTTTTGGCGCGCAGGTCGGCACCCAGCCAGGGTCCCAGTGCGGCGGGCCAGCGCGCGCCGTCTACCCGGTGGCGCGGTCGGGCACTGCATGAAGACGTAACGCGCAGGCCAGTGCTGGCGTCCACATCAAATTTATAGCGGGCCTCGCCGCTGGGCAGCCGGTCGGGGAAGGTGGGCGGCGCAGTGTCGTTAAGCACCCACGCCAGTGGT
>JARXAU010000061.1 GCA_029865675.1 Rhodoferax sp. | reverse complement strand
GGCAATATCGGCCTGATGAAAGCGGTCGACAAGTTTGAGTACCGCCGGGGCTACAAGTTCTCTACCTATGCCACCTGGTGGATTCGCCAGGCCATTACCCGCTCGATTGCCGACCAGGCGCGCACCATCCGCATTCCGGTGCACATGATCGAAACCATCAACAAGATGAACCGCATCAGCCGCCAGCACCTGCAAGAGTTTGGCTTTGAGCCCGACGCCAGCGTGCTGGCCGAGCGCATGGAGATTCCTGAGGACAAAATCCGCAAGATTATGAAGATCGCCAAAGAACCGATTTCGATGGAAACACCGATCGGTGACGACGACGACAGCCACCTGGGCGACTTTATTGAAGACGGCGCCAACACCGCGCCCATGGAAGCGGCGATGCAAGCGGGATTGCGCGATGTGGTGAAAGACATCCTAGACAGCCTCACGCCACGCGAAGCCAAAGTGCTGCGCATGCGCTTTGGCATTGAGATGGCCAGCGACCACACCTTAGAAGAAGTGGGCAAGCAGTTTGACGTGACGCGCGAGCGCATCCGCCAGATTGAGGCCAAGGCGCTGCGCAAGCTCAAGCACCCCAGCCGCAGCGACAAGCTGCGCAGCTTTACCGACACACTGTAAAGCCGTGGCTGAGCAAGCCCTTGCGGGCGTGGCAAGCGCCGCGCTACCACCGGCGTCCATGCCCTATGTTCTGGCGGGGGTGATGGGCTGGCCGGTGGCGCATTCGCGCTCACCGTTCATCCACAGCCATTGGATCGCCCAGTACGGGCTGCGCGGCGCCTACGTGCAGTTGCCGGTGCGCCCCGAGAACCTGGAAGCAGCGCTGCGTGCCCTGCCCACCTTAGGCTTTGCCGGCTGCAACCTGACCATTCCGCACAAAGTGGCGGCCCTGGCGCTGGTGGACCGGGTGGAGCCTTTGGCCCAGCGCATAGGCGCCATCAACACCGTGGTGGTGGAGGCCGACGGCAGCCTCACCGGCAAAAACACCGACGCTTTTGGCTACCTACACAGCCTGCAAGAGTCCTGCCCCGGCTGGCGCGCCGATGCCGGACCGGCCCTGGTGGTGGGCGCCGGTGGCGCCGCGCGGGCGGTGCTTGCTGCGCTGCTGGACGCCGGGGTGCCGCAGGTGCGCGTGTGCAACCGCAGCCAGGACAAGGCCCAGGCGATTGCCATGGACTTTGGCCCCCGCGTAATCACAGTTCCGTGGAATGAACGCGCAGGCGCGCTGGCGGATGTGGCCTTGCTGGTCAACACCACCAACCAGGGCATGCACGGCGAACCCGCGCTGGACCTGGCACTGGACCCCTTGCCTTTAAGCGCCCTGGTATCTGACATCGTCTACGTGCCGCAGCGCACGCCCTTGATTGAAGCCGCATTGGCGCGCGGCAACCTGGTGGCTTATGGTTTGGGCATGCTGATTCACCAGGCGCGGCCCGCGTTTGAAGCCTGGTTTGGCGTGCTGCCAGAGGCCTCCGAGGCACTGCTCCACGCGGTGCAAGCCCGGCTCTGACCTGTCGTTTTACGCAGGCACACTCTCCCGATTCACTCTCTCGACTTGCTCTTTTATTCATCAAACCCCAAGGACTTCCCATGCAAACATCTCTCTCCGGCCTGCAATATGTAGACACCGTCGAAGGCAGCGGCGAAATTGCCGTGGTCGGCAAAAACGTCACCGTGCACTACACCGGTTGGCTGTTTAACGACGGCGAACAAGGCGCCAAGTTTGACTCCAGCAAAGACCGCAACGACCCTTTTGTGTTCCGCTTGGGCGCGGGCCAGGTCATTCAAGGCTGGGACGAAGGCGTGGCCGGTATGAAAGTGGGCGGCAGCCGCACGCTGATCATTCCCGCGTCGCTGGGTTATGGCGCGCGGGGAGCGGGCGGCGTGATTCCGCCCAACGCCACGCTGAAATTTGACGTCGAACTGCTCGGCACCTGATTGGCCCCCATGCGCCTGTGGTTTCGGCGTGCGCGGGCAGCCCTTGAAAGCGCCCGCTTGCACCCAAACTACCGCGAGTCCGTTCTTCGCCGCCTGGCGCAGCCCTTCGTTTTATTCCGAAAATCCATGTCTGACAACGCCCACTCTCCCTCCCCCGAAGACTCCGCCGAGCATCCGGCCCCGGCGCCACTCTCCGAAGCGGAACAACTGGCCCAGGCCCTGACTAATCTGGCCCTGCTGCAAGCCAAGTCCGCCGACCTGGCCGACCAGTTTTTGCGCGCCAAGGCCGACTCTGAAAACGCCCGCCGCCGCGCAGAGGAAGAAGTGTCCAAAGCCCGCAAATTTGCGCTGGAGAGTTTTGCCGAGAGCCTGCTGCCCGTGGCTGACAGCCTAGAAGCCGGTCTGGGCATCAAAGACGCCACCGTGGAGCAGATCAACGAAGGCGCGCAAGCCACCTTGCGCCAGCTACTTGCTGCGCTGGAGCGCAACAAAGTGATCGCCATCAACCCTGCCGCCGGCACCAAATTTGACCCCCACCACCACCAGGCCATCAGCGTGGTGCCCTCGGAACACGAGGCCAACACCGTGGTCGCGGTGCTGCAAAAAGGCTATTTGATCTTTGACCGGGTTTTGCGTCCGGCGTTGGTCACCGTTGCGGCGCCCAAATAAATGCGCCCGTGCGGGCAGCTGCACTTGAAATGTGTGCCGCTCGCCCCTACTTCTTTTTTATCCAATTTTTTTGAATCAGCAGGAGTTTCATCATGGGAAGAATCATCGGTATTGACTTGGGCACCACCAACAGCTGCGTGGCCGTTATGGAGGGCAACACGCCCAAGGTGATCGAAAACGCCGAAGGTGCGCGCACCACCCCGTCGATCATTGCCTACCAAGAGGACGGCGAAGTGTTGGTTGGTGCATCGGCCAAACGCCAGTCGGTGACCAACCCCAAGAACACTCTATACGCTGTCAAACGCCTGATTGGCCGCAAGTTTGCGGAAAAAGAAGTGCAAAAGGACATCGACCTGATGCCTTACAAAATTGCCGCTGCCGACAATGGCGACGCCTGGGTGGAAGTGCGCGGTAACCGCCTGGCGCCCCAGCAAGTGAGCGCCGACATTCTGCGCAAGATGAAGAAAACCACCGAAGACTACCTGGGCGAAGAAGTGACAGAGGCGGTCATTACCGTGCCCGCCTACTTCAACGACGCGCAGCGCCAGGCCACCAAAGACGCTGGCCGCATTGCGGGCTTGGACGTCAAGCGCATCATCAACGAGCCTACCGCTGCCGCCCTGGCCTTCGGCCTTGACAAAAACGAAAAAGGCGACCGCAAGATTGCGGTGTATGACTTGGGTGGTGGCACGTTTGACGTGTCCATCATCGAAATTGCCGACGTGGACGGCGAAAAGCAGTTTGAGGTCTTATCCACCAACGGCGACACCTTCTTGGGCGGCGAAGACTTTGACCAGCGCATCATCGACTTCATCATCACCGAGTTCAAGAAAGAGTCTGGCGTAGACCTTTCCAAAGACGTGCTGGCCTTGCAGCGCCTAAAAGAAGCCGCCGAAAAAGCCAAGATTGAGCTGTCTAGCAGCGCGCAGACTGATATCAACCTGCCTTATGTGACCGCAGACGCCAGCGGCCCGAAACACCTGAACATCAAGCTCACCCGCGCCAAGCTGGAAAGCCTGGTCGAAGAGCTGATTGAGCGCACCATCGCCCCCTGCCGCATGGCCATTAAAGACGCCGGCGTGAACGTGGCTGACATCCATGACGTGATTTTGGTCGGCGGCATGACCCGCATGCCCAAGGTGCAAGAAAAGGTCAAAGAACTGTTTGGCAAAGAGCCGCGCAAAGACGTGAACCCTGACGAAGCCGTGGCCGTGGGCGCTGCCATCCAGGGCCAGGTGCTCTCGGGTGACCGCAAGGACGTGCTGCTGCTGGACGTGACGCCTTTGTCTTTGGGCATCGAAACCCTGGGCGGCGTGATGACCAAGATGATCACCAAGAACACGACCATACCCACCAAGTTTGCCCAAACCTTCTCGACCGCCGACGACAACCAGCCGGCCGTGACCATCAAGGTCTACCAGGGCGAGCGTGAAATGGCCGTGGCCAACAAGTCGCTGGGCGAGTTCAATTTGGAAGGTATTGCACCAGCCGCGCGTGGCACGCCGCAAATTGAAGTGTCTTTTGACATTGACGCCAACGGCATCTTGCACGTGGGCGCCAAAGACAAAGGCACGGGCAAAGAAAACAAAATCACCATCAAGGCCAACTCCGGCCTGACCGAGGCTGAAATCCAGCAAATGGTGAAAGACGCCGAAGTCAACGCCGCCGACGACCGTAAAAAGCTGGAGTTGATCCAGGCCAAAAACGAAGCGGACGCTAACATTCACAGCGTGAAAAAGAGCCTGACCGAATACGGCGACAAGCTTGATGCGGGTGAAAGAGACAAGATCGAGACCGCCATCAAAGACCTGGAAGCCGTCATCAAAGGCGACGACAAGGACGGCATTGCAGCCAAGAGCGCGGCGCTCATGACTGCGAGCCAAAAGTTGGGCGAAAAAGTCTATGCCGACATGCAAGCCAAAGAGGCGGCGCAAGGCGCAGCGGCGGCGGGAGCCGAGGCGCCCCAAGCAGCCGACGACAACGTGGTGGACGCGGAAGTCAAGGAAGTTAAAAAGCCCTAAGTTACCAGGCAGCACCGGCTGCTTAAAACCTGCCGCGCTGAACGCCGTTTGGAGTTCAACGCGGCTTTTCTGTTGTTACGGAGCACGCATTCACAATGGCCAAAAGAGATTTTTACGAGATTCTGGGCGTGCCCAAAAACGCGTCGGACGAGGAAATTAAAAAGTCCTACCGCAAGCTGGCGATGAAGTTTCATCCGGACCGCAACCAAGGCGAGGAATCCAAGGCGGCCGAGGTCAAGTTCAAAGAAGCCAAAGAGGCCTACGAGATGCTGTCTGACCCGCAAAAGCGTGCAGCCTACGACCAGCACGGCCACGCCGGTGTGGACCCCAATATGCGCGGCGGCCCCGGCGGCGGGGAAGGCTTTGGCGGATTTGCCGAGGCCTTTGGCGACATTTTTGGTGATATGTTCGGCCAACAACGCGGGCGCGCGGGCGGCGGTCGCCAGGTGTTTCGCGGTGGCGACCTGAGCTACGCCATGGAAATGACCTTGGAGGAAGCCGCCAATGGCAAGGACGCACAAATCCGCATCCCCACCCTGGACAACTGCGAGGTGTGCGCGGGCTCGGGCGCCAAGCCCGGCAGCCAGATCAAACCCTGCGGCACCTGTGGCGGCGCGGGCGCGGTGCAAATGCGCCAAGGCTTTTTCAGCGTGCAACAAACCTGCCCCACCTGCCGTGGCGTGGGGAAAATCATTGCTGAACCTTGCTCCGCGTGTTCGGGCCAAGGCAAGATCAAGCGCCAAAAAACGCTGGAAGTCAAAATTCCGGCAGGCATCGACGCAGGCATGCGCATTCGCAGCGCGGGCAATGGCGAAGCGGGTACCAATGGCGGACCAGCGGGCGACCTCTACATTGAAATCCGCCTGAAAAAGCACGACATTTTTGAGCGCGATGGTGACGACTTGCATTGCACCGTGCCCATTGGCATGGTCACGGCGGCCTTGGGAGGGGAAATCGACGTGCCCACGCTGGCGGGCAAAGCGGCGATCGACCTACCCGAAGGCACCCAAACGGGCAAACAATTCCGTCTGCGCGGCAAGGGCATCAAGGGCGTGCGCTCCAGCTATCCCGGCGATCTTTATTGCCACATCACGGTCGAAACCCCAGTCAAGCTCAGCGAGCACCAGCGCAAGCTGATGCGGGAACTCGACGAATCGTTCAAAAAAGGCGGCGGCAAGCATTCGCCTTCGGGGGACAGCTGGAAAGACAAGCTCAAGGGCTTTTTTAGTTAGCACCGTCCGAGCCATGGAGGCAACAGGCGCAGCATGAGTCGCTTACCGATGCCCAGCGCGCGCTACCTCACTGCAGCTTTTTACCTGTTTGTAGATCTGCCCGACTACGCGCAGCGCCGCCCTTCCCTCCTGCGGCTATGCCTTGAGCGCCAGGTCAAAGGCATCTTCTTGCTGGCGCGCGAAGGTATTAACAGCACCATTGCAGGTGCGCCCGACGACGTGCACGCGGTGCTGGCCTATTTGCGCGCCGACTCCGCCTTTGCCGCGCTGGTCCACAAGGAATCGTGGTCGGACACGGCGCCCTTTCACCGCATGAAGGTGCGGCTGAAAAAAGAGATCGTCACCCTGGGCGTGCCTGGTATCAGCCCCACCACGGGCGCGGGCACCTACGTCAAACCCGAACACTGGAACGCCTTGATCAGCGACCCGAGCGTGGTGGTGGTGGACACGCGCAACGACTACGAAGTGGCGATAGGCACGTTTGCCGGAGCACTGAACCCGCGCATCAAAACCTTTTCCGAGTTGCCCGCCTGGGCCGCGCAAGCGCCTGCGCTACAGGCGCGCGAGGGCAAAAAACCCAAGGTCGCCATGTTTTGCACCGGCGGCATACGCTGCGAAAAGTCCACCGCCTTGCTGCGCGCCCAGGGCTTTGAGGAAGTGTTTCACTTGGAGGGTGGCATCCTGAAATACCTGGAAACCGTGCCCGAGGCGCACAGCCTGTGGCGGGGCGAATGCTTTGTGTTTGACGAGCGCGTCTCGGTCGGCCACGGCCTGCAGCCCGGAGACCACCATCTGTGCCGCTGCTGCCGCCAGCCCCTGCCCGAAGGCGCTTTGGATTCACCCGAGTTTGAGCTGGGCGTGAGCTGCCCACGCTGCTTTGCCACCAGCACCGCCGCACAAAAAGACAGTGCACGGGAGCGGCAGCGCCAATGGTTGCTGGCCAAAGCACGGGCGCAAACGCATATTGGGCGGGTGGCTGAAGATGGTGTTCTAGTGCGCAGTTCGCACGATGCGCTCACTCAGTCACGTTGAGCGTACCGGGCGCGCGTGTCTGGCCCATCAAAGTTAAATTGCTCCTGTTGCATTGAAACTTTGGTCCCTTTCAATTAGACCAATCGCGGCGTAAACCCGAAATTGGCTTCACCAATTTGTGCGGCTCAGCAGTGGGCCTAAAAGAAGGCCATCGTGCGGACTTCGATGCTTTCGCGCTTAGCAGCACCCGCTGGAGTCGTCGGGTCTTCAAAGGCCGAGTGGCCCATGAAACGGCAACGACCATCGGTGCTCGAGTCGTATGTCTTCAAAAGCAAAGCGTGCGTCGATTCCATGAGGGGAAAGTACAACCAACGGTGCTGAGGGTTGTGGCGCATTACGTAAATCTCACCCGTGCGGTCAC
>JARXAU010000194.1 GCA_029865675.1 Rhodoferax sp. | reverse complement strand
GCTTGCTGGGTGTGTCTTTGCGGAAAAACATGGCTGTTAGTGATGCGGCGCTTAAAGGCGCCTTGGGCTAGTTTTTTGCAAACAGGTAGCGGTAGGTCTCTGCCACGCCGTCTTGGGGGTTGGTGGCTGCCAGCAAGATTAGGCTAAGTATGTTTTCCGACTGGGCCGTGGCCAAGCCGACGTATTCGCTTTTGACTTGGTAGACGGTCTGCAAGGCGTTGATCACGTCCAAGGCGGTGCGCACGCCGCCTTGGTAGCTTTGGCGGGTGGCCTCCACGCTGAGTTCGGCTGCAGCAATGGCTTCGCGTTGGATGCGCAAGGCCTCCATGCCGCTAGAAACCAGAGCAACCAACCGGTCGGCTTCCAAGCGCACCCTGGACTCCGTTTCTCGCACGCTCTCTTGGGCCTTCACCACGCTGGCCTGCGCTGCGTCTATGCCATACAGCGTACCTGCCTTGAGCGGCACCGTCATACCCACACCGACGTAGCTATTGCTGGTGCTAGATCCACCCGATTCAGAATAGGAATACTGCGCCGCAACTGCTGGCAAGAAGCTTGCCTTGATTTTTTTAACTTCGTACTCGGCAATGACGACGTTGTAGCGGGCAGCCAACACACTGGGACCCGCTTGCAGCGCCTGCTCGGTGTAATCGGCCAGGGTCTTTACGCCATACGCGGCATGCGTAGCGGGCAGCACAAACTGGTTGGCCACCGGCAGCACCCCCGTAATGGCTTCGTATTGCTTGCGCGCGTTTTGCAGCTGAGTGGCAAAACTGATTTGCTGGGCTTTGGCCTGACTAGCCTTTACCTCAATGTCACGCAGATCGGTAATGGTGCCCTGCCCTAGTTGCTGTTTGCGTTTGGCCGCTAAGGCTTGCTGATCCAACGCGTCCATTTTGGCAACATTGAGCTTGATGTTTTCATTGGCCACAACGATGGCATTGGCCGCTTTGACCAAGCGCACCGCCAAGTCTTGCAATTTGGCCTGCAAACTGACCTCTGCCAGCAGTTGCTGCGGCGCGGCTTGACCAAGGACAAGCCAGCGCTGCGCGTCCAATAGGGGTTGGGTGACGTTGACAGAAGTTCTGCTGCCCGTGTCGGTAGCCAAGCGTTGGGTATTGAAGGTGGCCTCGGGGTAAAAAACGGAACGAGATTGCTTGACGTTGCGCTGACCGACCTCATAGTCCGCTTTGGCGGATTGGTAGCCGGGATCGAAGGTAAGGGCTTTTTCAAAATCTTGCGGCAGGTTTTGTGCCCAAACGCTGTGCGCGCTCAGCAGCACAGCCGTGAATGCAAATGGTAAATTTATCAACTTCATATTTAATTTCGTTTTCAGGTGGTTTACTTTCCAAATTTACCACAAAAAATGAATTTTTGAGACAGCCATGGAAAGACCGTTACTCTTTGAAGGCGCGCGCGGTTCGGTCACTCAGCGGCTTTAGCAGATAGCTCATAAAGGAGCGCTCGCCCGCCTTGATGATCACGTCTACCGCCATGCCGGGTTGCACCTTCAGGCCATTCATCAGGGCCAAACCCTCCACCGTAGTTTCGACCTGAGCGAGGTAAAACTCTCCCTCTTGGGGGTTGGTACTTGGCTCTTTATCTGCCCCTAATACCTTGACAATGCCCGGAATAACCGGCGTCGTGGCCTGGTTAAAACCCGTAAACCGCATATCGGTGGGCATGCCCACCCGCACTTTGTCGATGATGGTGTTCGGAATTTTGGCCTGAATAATGAGGTTTTCGTCTTTGGGCACCACCTCCATCAACACCAAGCCGCTGGTGATGATGCCGCCCACCGTGAACACCTTGAGTCCCACCACACTGCCACTGACCGGGGCTCTGATTTCAGACAAGGCGCGGTCAAACTTGGCCGAGTCGAGGCGGGTGGACATGGCGTCACGGGTTTTTTGGATTTCTTGCAGCTGCGTGTCCACGTCCTTCAGCACGGCGCTGCGCGCCTGGCTGATTTGCAAATTGGCCCGCGCAATGTCAGCCCGTGTGTTTGCAATGCCGGAGTCGATGTCGCTTTTCTGCCGCTCAGCTTGGTTGGCCTGGGTTTGCGGCACAAATCCGTTTTTGGCCAACTCACGGGTGTTGTTCATCTCTTCGTCCAGCGTTTTCACCTGGATCTGGCGCGACTTGAGCACCGCCGTCAGGCCGTTGATTTGCTCATTGAGGCTCGCCACCTGGCTGATGTATTCGGCTCGGCGGGAATTGAAGAGTTGTTGTTGCAGCTTTTTGGCTTCTTCAACCCGTGCGTCCCCGGGCTTGAAGCGCTTGCGGAGTTCATCCGACCAATTGATGCCGCCCAGGTTGTCACGCTCCGCCTTGAGGCGTGACTCAGACGCAAGCAGATTGATGTAGGTGAGCTCAGCCCCAGTCAAATCGGCTTCGGTTTTGAGCGGGTTCACCCGCAGCAACACGTCGCCCTGCTTGACCTCTGCACCCTCCGTAACGTTGATCTCTTCAACCACGCCGCCGCTGGGATGTTGGACTGCTTTGCGGTTGCCCAGCACGATCACCGTGCCCTGTACGCTGACACCGGCATCAATGGGCGCCAGAAATGCCCAGGCCAAGAAAACCCCGAAAAAGCCGAAAAACCAAATCGCTGCATTTCTGCGAATACCAGACTCTTCCACCTGAACCGGTTGCAAGCCACGGCGGTTTGCTTTACCGGGCTCGTACGGATTCCAGCCCTTCACCCAGCGGCCAAACACCGCATCTATGCGACCAAAAAAGCCCAAAGGTGCCTGGCCAAGTGGGTCAGCGGCAGTGTCTGGCCCGCTCATTTCACCACCTGTAGTAAAGCGGATGCAGCGGGTGCTGCGGGCGCTGGGTCGGTAGGCTCGCCACCAGCACCGTCAGACGGAACCACCTGCAGTTTGCGCACCGCGTCTAGCATTTCACGGGCGTCGCCGAATGCCACTTGGCGCCCGGCTTTGAGTACCAGCATTTTGTCCACCACGCCCACGAGGCGGGGGCGGTGGGTTGTCAACACCACGGTAGAGCCGCTTTGCTTGAGTGCCTGCACCGTGGCCACCAAAGCGTTTTCACCCACCTCGTCCAAGTTGGAGTTGGGCTCGTCCATGACCACATACTTGGGCATGCCATACACCGCGCGGGCAATGGCCAGGCGTTGGCGCTGGCCGCCGGACAGCGCAAAGCCGGTTTCTCCGAGCATGGTGTCGTAGCCTTTGGGGAAGCTCAAAATCGTGTCGTGCATATCAATCAGCTGCGCAGCGTGCACTACTTTCGCTGGGTCCACTTCGCCAAGGCGGGCAATGTTTTCGGCGACCGAGCCCTCAAAAAAATCAATCTCTTGGGGTACATAGCCCACCAAGGGGCCAACTTCGTCGTGGCTCCAGTCGCACAGCTCTACACCGTCCAAGCGCACTGAGCCGGATGCGGGCTTCCACAAACCCATCAGCATTTTGGCCAACGACGATTTACCCGCAGCACTAGGGCCGACTACTGCCAGCACTTCGCCCGGTAGCAGCGCAAAGCTGATGTCTGCAAGCACGGGTTTGTTGTGCCCGGGTGGCACGCCCACAGCCTTAACCACGTCCACTTTGCCCACAGGCGCGGGCAGCTGCATTTGCTGGCTGTTCTCAAAATCGTCTGCCAGCAACTCATTGAGACGGTCATAAGCTTGGCGGGCAGCAACAATTTCTTTCCAATGGCCGATCAGCTTTTGAATCGGTGCAACCGATTTGCTGATCAGCATACTGGCCACCATGATCATGCCAGCGGTAATCAAGCCTTCCATGGCCAAAAAGGTGCCAAGCGCCATCTGCATCGATGGCAATGCTTTTTGCAAAAAGCCCGACATACCACCCATGAGACCTGTGGCCTCACTCGCGCTCACCTGATTTGTCAGGTAGCTGCGGTGCTGGTCGTACCAGCGCTTGCGCACAGCGCCCAACATGCCGAGCGCCAAGGTGGCTTCTGCATGGCGCAGGCTGTTGCCAGCGACGCGGGTAGCCTCGGTGTTGGCGTCGCTAGCCTCCTTCAGAATGGGCGTCGTGACTTTGGTGGTCAGGTAGCTCACCAACAGCATTAACACCATGGCGCCGAGCGCAAAAGCCGCCAAGTAAGGATGAAAGATAGCGCCAATTCCAATGAACACCGGCGCAAACGGTGCATCCATGAGCGACTGCAAAGGTGGTCCAGTCAGAAAGCTGCGCAAGGCCTGCAAGTCGCCCAAAAGCTGCTGCACATTGACATTTTTTCGGCCTACGTAACGACGAAAAGAAGCGTCAAACACGTCGGCTGCCATGTCCCAATCAATGCGAAGAGAAAGCCGAATCATCAGGCGCGAACGTATCCACTCCAGGGCCGACCAAAACACGTAAAAAGCCAACACCACTGCGGTAAGCGAGACCAGCGTCACGCCGCTGCGGCTAGACAGCACCCGATCCATAGTGCTCATCATGTACAGCAAGGGAGTGATGCTGAGCGTGTCGATGACGATGGTCAGTCCCATTGCAAAAAAGAACGCGCTACGCGCTTGCATCAGCACCTTGCGGACAGGCTGCTTCTCGCCTTTGGTTGCAAGTGGGGTGCGAACTTCAGTCATGGTTGATTATCTGGCATCAACGGTGCGCATTGGGGTCAGTCAGGTCGAACATAAACGGATCGCTATTCTCCTGCACCGCGCCAATTGCTCGTACAGGCGGCAAGTCTTGGGCAACGACTTTGCTGATGCCCAGGGCGGCCAGCTTGGCACCCATACCGCTGTCAAGCAGGGTTTGCAAGGTCTCGTGTTCGACCGCGCTGCCCACATACAAGTCCACGGCGTGGTCGAAAATGCTCTTGGTGGACACATGGTCGGTGTCGCTGACAAAAGACTGCAGCACGCTGGCAATGTCCTTGATGTCGGTGCCCAGCGCCATGGCGATGTGCGAGCCAGCGGCGGCCGTCGATGCAACATGGTCCACACCCAAATCGGCCATGGCCTTGAGACTGGTCTGCAACTGGGTTGCCATACCCGCATCGATTTCCACCCTGGCATCTGGCATGGCCTGCAGCATGCCTGCTTCGGACAGGGCCGCCGCCAGTTGGTCGCCCACCACAACCGACGCAGGCTTGTCGATCTCGACGCTGTGGATACCAGACTGGCTGAGCGTCTTCAAAAGCTCGGCCATGTTGGCATTTGGGTCAAGCATACCGGCGAGTAGCTCCACACCTTCATTCACGAAGTGCTGTGCCACTTGTTCCAAGTGAACAGGCGCCTTTCCGGTCCCTGCGGATATAGAGACGTTGAAGTCAATTCCTGCGCTCATCAAAGCGTGAATAGCAACGTCATCCCCAGAGTCCCACAACTCGCTCTGCGCCATAGCAATGTGGTCGATGCCAGCTTGCTTTAGAACATCGGCCAGTGCCTCAATCTCTGACAAATGCTGACCAGACGCGAGGTTCAACGTCACGTCGAGCGAGCGGTCAAAGGTCGGCAAGTGGTCCGCCGATAGAGCGCCGCCTAGACCCAAGTCAACATTGATGTCGTGGCCGCTGGAGATCACCGTGTCAACCCCAAGATGTTGCAAGTTCTTGAGGCTAGTACCAAGGTGCGTGCCCTGTGCGGTGTCAAGCTCTAGGGTGATGGTGTCGCCAGATGCAAACTGCAGTCCGTCGGCAATCAGGCCCAGTGCCTGGTCTTGGGTGATGCTGACTGCGCCGCTCGTGCCTGCGC
>JARXAU010000152.1 GCA_029865675.1 Rhodoferax sp. | reverse complement strand
CGCTTGTTCTGAAAGATGTTCAATCGTCTCGAATGAGACGACTACGTCAAAAGCTGCATCAGCAAAATCAAGATCAATCGCACTACCCCGGCGGAACACCAAATTTGATTTTTGGTAAGTAGACGACGCGTATTGAACTGCCTCTTGTGAAATATCTACCCCGACAATCGTGCGAGCGACATCTGACATGAAAGATGACCCATATCCCTCACCACATGCCAAATCGAGTACGTCTTGTCCAGCCACAATATCTTGAACTGCAGCATAACGATGGTAGTGTTCAAGCCTGATGCGGCCCTGTTCGGTTGGGATAAAGCGTTCGCCTGTAAATTTCATTTCATTTTTTCCCTAAACTTACTTTCTTCATCGGCACAGCAATTAGCCCAAGACATATCGAACTCGCATGCACACGCAGCATCAATCCATCGTGCAGCCAGTGATGCTGAACATGCTCCTCTTGTGTGCCTTCGGCTATCGCGGGGGAAATACTGTAGTCACCCGAGGGCAAAACAGGTAAGCGAAATTCGAAACGGGCGGTAATGTCTGTACCCGATACGACAGTGATAGGACTATGTTGATACACAAGAAAGGTATTGTCTGAAAAGATGACTTGACCGAGGCGGTCTTTGAACTGAAAGCCTACGATCGGCCTGTTAATATCCTTATAGGCATGGCAACGAATATCCAGAATCACATCCTCTCCGCCAACCAGCCATGACAGGGGCACCCCATCCGAGGCCAAAAGCTGCACAGATACAATTTTTGCGTTGCCCGTTCCGAAGCCATTCTCATCGGCCTTGAACTGAAAAATCTCAATGTCATTGCGCAAAGTTGATGCGTTGATCAAACTCTCCCTCATGTCCCGGTACTGGCCTTGGCTTTGAACCTGGTTTGCAGGCGTATTGAACTCCTCAATCGTGATGCCGCCGATGTCCTGACTCGATTCATAAAGCGTGGCGAGATAGTGCTCAATGACTTCTTTTGGTGCGCCCACTTCAACCACTTGCCCACGATTCAGCAAAACCGCCTTATTGCACAAATTGGTAACAGCACCCGTATCATGGCTGACAAAAAGAACGGTTCCGGTTTTCATGAAAGTACGCAAAAAACGCATACATTTTTGTGTAAAAAAAGCGTCGCCTACCGCCAGCGCCTCGTCCACCACCAGAATATCCGCGTCCACATGCGCAATGACGGCAAATGCCAAGCGCACCATCATGCCGCTTGAATAAGTTTTGACGGGCTGCGCAATAAATTCGCCAATATCGGCAAAAGCAACGATCTCATCAAAGCGAGCGGCAATTTCTTCATTGCTTAAACCCAGTACAGACGCGTTCATATACACGTTTTCGCGGCCGGTAAATTCGGGGTTGAACCCAGAGCCAAGTTCCAGCAATGCAGCAATGCGGCCGTTGGTTTGAATACTACCGCTTGTTGGAGTAAGAGTTCCGCAGATCATCTGCAGCAGGGTGGATTTGCCGCTGCCATTGCGCCCGATAATGCCGACAGTTTCACCTTTTTTGATTTCGAATGAAACGTCCTTCAGCGCCCAAAATTCCCGGAAGTATTGCTTGGGCGCTTGCCCGATCAAACGTTGTAGTCGAGGCGCAATAAACTGCTTTAAGCGGTCGCGCGGGTTAGCATATATCTCGTAGCACTTACTGAGATTGCTTACACGGATAGCGAAATCGTTAGAGGACATCAGCAAACCCCTTCCTGGTTTTTTGGAACCAGGCGTAGCCAGCCCAGGCAACGACCGCAGCAGCTAGGGTGTACGCACCCAATCCCAGCCAGTTCGGCAGATGCCCCCAAATAAGTACCTCCCGCGCTTGCTCGATGATGAAAGTGAGCGGGTTGGCCATGATGATCGGGCGGAATCTTTCTGGCACGGCGGTCAGGGGATAAAAGACGGGGGAAAGAAACATCAACACGGTGGTAAGGATGCCAATGGTTTGCCCGACATCGCGTAGAAACACCCCGAGTGATGCGAGCATCCAGGCGAGACCCAATGTGAGGATGACCAACGGCAGCAATACCAAGGGGAAGAAAACCGCCGTCCAGTGCAGGTAGCTGTTAAAGAATGTGAAGGCGGCCAGCAGTACGCCGACACTGATGAGGCAGTGGAAGAGCGCTGCACCCATGGCAATCACCGGGAGTATCTCAATCGGGAATACTACTTTTTTAACGTAATTGACGTTGGAGAGAATCAAGCCGGGCGCGCGGTTGAGGACCTCACTGAACAGGCTGAGCACGATCATGCCAACAAACAGCACTACGGCGAATTGCGTTTTGCTATCGTCACCTCCCACGCCGCCCCAGCGTGATTTGAAAATTTCGGAGAAGACGAAGGTGTACACCACCAGCATGAACACGGGGTTAAAGAACGACCACGCCAACCCGAAGGCCGAGCCTTTGTAGCGGCCCGCTACCTCGCGCTTGGTCATTTGGACGATAAGCTGGCGGTTACGCCGGAGGCTCTGCCCTAGAGAGGTGAACGACATTAAATGGGCAGCGTGCGGGTTCACGGCTTGTGGGCTTGTAGGCATGCGAAATTCTATTGAGAGGCGGGGATTGTCCTCCTACCGCCTACATTTTTTTAAACAGTGTAGCAACAACAAGCCCGATGTTGCCCATAAAGGTCTGTCGGTGGATGCCTGACCTTAAAAAGCCGACCGCGCGCGAAAACAAGTTCTTTCCCCTCGCAGCGCAAAACTCATCCAGAGTTGTCCGGCTCTCACCGGTAAGCCGATGCCTGATACGCTCCAGAGCACGTATATGCCTATCGTTGATGTCCTTGAACCGCCCGTGCCAGAGCATGGAAATTCGCGCAATCCGTGCTTCGAGGTCCACATTCGAGCCCACCAAGTTTTCACCATGCTGGCGGTAGCGTAGCGTCGGAAGGGGGTCGTAAAAGACTTGCCCACCGCACCCCGTAACCACGAGGTAAGTCCACCAGTCGTGGGTTATTACGTCTACATCTTCACCAGCCAAGCAGAGCAGATCCCGTGCAGCCTTGTTAAACACCATCGTGTTACCACCGCCAATATTTTGCATGAGCGCGTTCGCAAAACTAGGCCGCCGCGTAAAGAGGGGGGACATGCCAATGTCATTGTTGCCAGAGTCAACCAAGCGCGTCCTTGAGCAGTAAAACGCTGGACAACCTTGAGCGGGAAGCTTGAGCCAAGCCAAGGCACGTTCGAGCTTGTCTGACTCCCAGACATCGTCCTGGTCCGAATAAGCGTAGAAGTCAGCCTCGATCTCAGCCTTACAAGCAAGCGAGAGAAAGTTCGCCACAAACCCCTTCGACGGCCCCAAATGAACTGACATCCGATCAGCACCCCATGCAGCAACGTGCGCCGCAAGGATACTGTGGGTGTTGTCTTGAGAGCCATCATCGGACGTCCAGACGTGCCAGTTGGAATGGGTCTGGGCAGCAAACGAACGCAGCTGGTCGGGGAGGTACTGCTGACCATTGAAGGTGCACAAGAGGATAGCAACGCTGGGTGCAAGCATATCTTTGCTAGGCAAGGGTCTTATAACCGCCATACATCAACTAGCTATCAGTTGACGACCGCCGACAGCCAAGCGCAGAGCCTCAGTCGCGTGCTTCGGTTGATACATTCTTGGCATTCTTTGTGCATGAGCGAGAGATAGCAATAGCTCCGAGGGAGTTGCCTACATCGAACCCAAGCACCTCCCAAAAGAATGATTGGAATGAGTGTTGTTGCCACAGTTCGGTTTTCCTGTCTGGGCGCTGGTAGTTGACAAAGGTGACATGAGTATAACGCTGGCTAACGAACAATACTACGCCCACAACCCGCCTGAGCCAAACCAGAAACCGGCCCTTGAAAATGTCTACCGGACAGGTTTCCAAGGACAAATGACCCGATATCGATCAGGCAACAATCAAGAATGCTTCCTTAGGCTGCCCTTGCGCAACCAAAGAGGCCAACCATTTGGGCGTCAGACCGCGACCAGACCAGGTTTCGCCATTAGGGCCACGATACTTGGCGGCGACCGGGGTGCCAGCCTTCTTGGCAATTTTAGGTACTCTCGGAGTTTTAGCAGCCGCTGCGGGACGGCCCCGACCCGCTTTGCCGGCTTTACCGGGCTTGGTTACTTGCAAGTCTTTCACGGTGATGCCGAACGCCTGCATTCTTGCCAAAATGTCCTGAACCGTACTGCTGAACTCTTTGGCTCTAATTTCATTGGCTTGTTTTTGCAGTTTTTCTATTTGCGACTGGAGGTCCATCAGGTTGTTCATTGCGCATTCCTTTAAGTTGGTGAATCTGTACTTTAGTGGCTTATTCCATCCCGGCGCAAGACTTTTGCTGCGGTAAGGAACAATATCTGACAATCAAACGCCAAAGAATGGCGTCGCATATATTCTACGTCCAATGCAACCTTGTCAGGAATAGGGAGTTCATCGCGGCCATTAATTTGCGCCCAACCTGTTAAGCCCGGCGTCAACTGGTGAACTCCGGCCCCAGTACGCAAAACAATCAGGTCATGCTGGTTGAACAAGGCCGGACGCGGGCCAACAAAACTCATATCGCCTGTCGAAATGCTCCAGAGCTGTGGTATCTCGTCAAGGCTGCTTTTCCGCAAAAAACCTCCAATAGGCGTAAGGTATTGCGCCGGGTTGGTCAATAGGTGCGTGGCCAGCGTAGGGGTGCCAATTTGCATAGTCCGGAACTTTGGCATTTTAAAAAGGGTGTTGTTGCGCCCGACGCGGTCGGACCAATACAGGGCCGGGCCCTTGGATGTAAGGCGAACCGCTAGACCGATCACCAAAATCAGGCCCAACAGAGCAGGCGTAACACAAAGGAGAATCGCCAAGTCGAAAATTCGTTTCATGGCTTTTTCATCGCGTCAACTACCCGCTGCAGCCCTTGCGTTACGGTAAACGGCGGCACCCAGTCCAAAAGCTTTCGAGCCTTGGAGATATCAACTTGTAGATTTTCAATGAGACGATTGACGGAACTCAGCCTACCCGATAACGCGCCAAGACCTTTAAGTACCAGAACGGGAACTGAGGGTATCCAAGGCGACCTTCCCAAAATAGAACCTAGCTTCCGAACCAGCTCTGGCGTAGAAAGGTCCTGCCCGTCACTTACCAAAAAGGGTTGATTGGCCGCCCTGGGGTGGCTTATGCAACAAACGACGAAGTCCACCAAGTTATCAATAGACACCAGGCTGCGCTGGTTTCGAATCGCTCCAAGTGGTAAGGGCCAGCCTTTGGCAACCACACGGGCAAGCGACGCAAAATTTGCTTTAACGCCTGGCCCATACACTAGCGGTGGGCGAATAATGACCCACTCCATTCCATGCGCATGGGCAATGGATGTTAACGACAGCTCCGCCTCCCACTTGCTTATTCCATATGCGTCTTGAGGCGCTGGATTGGCCGCCTCGGTGAATGCATGACCGCATGAGGTAGCCTCGCCATTCACTTTAACTGAGCTCATGTAAATAAAGCGCTTGACTCCCGAGCGACAGGCTGCTTGGGCTAAAGTGGTAGTGCCAGCAGTGTTTACCTTCCTGAAAAGGGTGAGCGGGTCCGAGGCCGCCTCGCGCATCACGTGCACTCGGCCCGCCAAATGCACAACCACATCGCAGCCGTTCAACGCGCCAGACCAGTCTGTGTCCGGTCCAATATCTCCCACCACCCGAGCGCCATGTATCGAAGCTTTGCGCACAAGTTTCACCACCTCAAAATCCAATACTGCTAGCCGCTCACAAAGCGCCGATCCGATAAAACCCGTTGATCCAGTGATGCCGATTTTCATTGGCTGAAATTAGGTGGGATGCGCTTGACCAGCAAGCATAGAGACTTGAAGCATTTGGCTATAAACAGCGAGTGTCTCCTTTATGACGCGCTCAGAAGAAAACTCTTTCTCCACCAACAGGCGTCCACGCTTTCCCATTGTGCGCCGCAATTCTGGATCGGAAATCAGCGCCTCCAAAGCAGCGGCGAGAGGGGCTACTGTCTTTACAGGAACCAAAAAACCATTAACACCGTTTTCAACGACGTCTTGGCAACCCACCGTATTGGTAGTCACAATAGGTAAGCCGCTGGCTGCGGCTTCCAGCAGCGATTTGGGCAAACCTTCCCGGTAAGAAGGCAGGCACACGATGTGGGCTTGACGCAAGATGTCGGCCACATCACTTCTCCAACCCCACCATTCCAAGCCGTTGCTTGCATCACAAGCCTCTAGTGT
>JARXAU010000134.1 GCA_029865675.1 Rhodoferax sp. | reverse complement strand
GGGTGGCGCGGTCTTCCATCAGGCCGACGTTGTGAACGTCGGGCACCTTGGAGCAGCCCACGCCCTGGTCGATCCAGCGCACCACATAGCCCAAAATGCCTTGGATATTGTTGTCCAGCTCCTGCTGCTTTTCGGTCGCGCTCCAGTCAGGAGCGGTGGCCACGGGGATGGTCAGCAAGCCGTGCAGGAGTGCCGCGCGTTCTTTCTTGGCGTCAATCGCTTCCAGGCTCTTTTGCACGTCGCTCACCAGCACCTGGTGGTAGTGCAGGGCGTGCAGCGTGGCGCCGGTGGGGCTGGGCACCCAAGCGGTGTTGGCGCCCGCTTTGGGGTGTTCAATTTTTTGCTCCAGCATGGCCTTCATCAAATCCGGCATGGCCCACATGCCCTTGCCGATTTGTGCGCGTCCGCGCAAGCCGCAGGCCAGGCCCACCAGCACGTTGTTGCGCTCATACGCTTGTATCCAGTCGCTGGATTTCATATCGCCCTTGCGCACCATGGCCCCGGCGTGCATAGATGTATGCATTTCGTCGCCCGTGCGGTCCAAGAAGCCGGTGTTGATAAAGGCCACGCGGCTGCTGGCCGCGGCAATGCAGGCCTGCAGGTTGACGCTGGTGCGGCGCTCTTCGTCCATGATGCCTAGTTTGACGGTGCTCTCGGGCAAGCCCAGCATTTGCTCCACGCGGCCAAACAGCTCATCCGCAAACGCCACTTCAGCCGGGCCGTGCATTTTGGGCTTGACGATATAGACCGAGCCCTTGCGCGAGTTGCGCACCATGCCTGCGGCGGCGTCTTTCTTGGTGCGCTTGAGGTCGTGCAGGGCGATGGTGGTGGTGACCACGGCGTCCAAAATGCCTTCGGGGATTTCGTGCGTGCTGCCATCTGCGGCGGTGTAGGTGATGGCCGGGTTGGTCATCAGGTGGCCCACATTGCGCACAAACATCAGCGAGCGGCCATGCAAGGTGACCACTTTGCCGTCGGCGCCGGTGTACACGCGGTCGGGATTCAAACCCCGGGTAAAGGTTTTATCCCCCTTGTGGATGGTCTCCGTCAAGCTGCCTTGCAAGATGCCTAGCCAGTTGCTGTACGCCAGCACTTTGTCTTGGGCGTCCACCACGGCCACCGAGTCTTCCAAGTCCAGGATGGTGGACAGGGCGGCCTCGAGCACTACGTCGCACACGCCAGCCGCGTCGCTCTTGCCGATGGCGGTGTTGCGGTCAATTCGGATGTCCAGGTGCAAGCCGTTGTGCTGCAAGAGCACCGAAGACGGGTCTTTGGCCGTGCCTTGGAAGCCAATGAACTGCGCCGCGTCTTGCAGACCCGTGCTGCTGCCGTTTGCGAGCTGGACGGCGAGCTTGCCGCCTTTGGCGCTGTAGCCAATCGCATCCATGTGCGAACCCTTGCGCAGCGGCGCGGTGCGGTCCAGCACATGGCGGGCGTAAGCGATCACTTTCTCGCCGCGGTTGGGGTTGTAGGGCTTGCCGGTGGCGCTGACTTTGGTGGCGCCGCCGTCTTCCGAGATCACGTCCGTGCCATACAGCGCGTCGTACAAGCTGCCCCAGCGCGCGTTGGCGGCATTCAGGGCGTAGCGGGCGTTAAGCACCGGCACCACGAGCTGCGGGCCGGCTTGAGCCGCCAGCTCGGCGTCCACGTTTTTGGTGGTGATGCGCGTCTTTTTGGGCACCGGCACAAGGTAGCCAATGCCCTCTAGAAAGGTCTGGTAGGCCGCCATGTCGCCAATCGGGCCGGGGTACGCTTTGTGCCAGGCGTCAATCTCTGACTGCAAGCGGTCGCGCTCGGCCAGCAGGGCGATGTTCTTGGGGGCCAGGTCTGCCACGATGGCATCAAAGCCCTTCCAAAACGCCCCAGGCGCAATGCCGGTGCCGGGCAACACCTGGGTGTCAATGAATTGCTGCAACACGGTGGCAACTTGCAAGCGTGCAATAGAAGTGCGGGCGGTGGCCATAAGTCGGTTTTCCTTCAGGACAAAAAGTAGGGGCGGCGGAGCGGGCAATTGACGCATGCACGCTGCCAAAGGGTTAGCACTAATGTATTGCATCCTTTTGCGGATACTATGCTGCTTAAACGCAATCCATTGGTGACAAAAATGAACGTAACCAAACCTCTGCCGCTGGCCGGCATCCGCGTCGTCGAGTTCACCCACATGGTGATGGGCCCCACCTGCGGCATGGCGCTGGGGGATTTGGGCGCCGAAGTGATCAAGGTCGAGCCACTCACCGGCGATAGCACGCGCCGCCTGTTGGGCAGCGGCGCCGGGTTTTATCCGCTGTTTAACCGCAACAAAAAAAGCATCGCGCTAGATTTGCAAAGCCCGCAGGGGCGCGAGGTGGTGCTGCGCCTGATTGCCACCGCCGACATCGTGAGCGAGAACTTCAAGACCGAGACCATGCAAAAGCTGGGGCTGGATTACGCCAGTTTGAGCAAGCTCGACGAGCGCCTGATTTACGTCAGCCACAAAGGCTTTTTGCCCGGCCCCTACGACCACCGCACCGCGCTGGACGAGGTGGTGCAAATGATGGGCGGCCTGGCCTATATGACGGGCCGGCCCGGCGACCCGCTGCGCGCGGGCAGCAGCGTGAACGACATCATGGGCGGCCTGTTTGGCGCCATGGGGGCCATGGCGGCGCTGATGCAGCGCCAGCAGACCGGACGGGGCCAAGAAGTGCAGGCGGCGCTGTTTGAGAACAACATATTTTTGGTGGCGCAGCACATGCTGCAATTCGCCGTGACCGGCAAAGCCGCCGCGCCCATGCCCGAGAAAATCTCACCCTGGGGTATTTACGACGTGTTCAAGGTGCAAGACGATGCACAAATCTTTCTTGCCGTGGTGGGCGACACCCAGTGGCGGGTGTTTTGTGAGGCCTTTGGCTTTGCCGACCTGTTGGCCGACGCGCGGCTAGCCACCAATAACGACCGGGTGCGCGCCCGCGAGTGGATGATGCCGCTGCTGCGCGCACGCCTGGCCCACCACACCGCCGCCGAGCTGGCCGCCACGTTTGAGCTCCACAGCCTGCCGTTTGCGCCCATTACCGACCCCCAGTACCTGTTTGACGACCCGCACCTGCAAGCCACCGGCGGCCTGGCGCCCATGACGCTGCCCGACGGCCGCCAAACCGCCACGCCCTTGCTGCCGCTCACTTTGGACGGCCAGCGCCTGGGCCTGCGGCTGGACCCGCCCCGGCTGGGCGAACATGGCCGCGAGCTGCTGAACAGCCTGGGCTACACCGCGCCCGAGATTGCCGCCTTGGTAGACGCTGGCGTGGTGCTGGCGCCGCAGTAGCCGTGGACAAGCTCAAACAGTTAGAGACCTTTGTGTCCGTGGCGCAGCGCGGCAGCTTGGCGGGCACTGCGCGCGCCCTGGGCCTGGCGCCGGCCATCATTGGCCGGCGGCTGGACGCGCTAGAAGCCCGCCTGGGCGTCAAGCTGCTGCTGCGCACCACCCGGCGCCTGAGCCTGACCCACGAGGGCAGCGCCTTCTTGGAAGACTGCCAGCGCCTGCTGGCCTACCTGGCCAACGCCGAGGCCAGCGTCAGCGCCGGCGGCGTGCAAGCCAGCGGCCACCTGCGCATGACTGCGCCCGCAGGCTTTGGCCGACGCCACGTGGCCCCGCTGGTGCCCCTGTTTCACGCGCTGCACCCGGAGGTATCCATCTCGCTCAACCTGAGCGACCGCTTGGTGGACATGGCAGACGAGGGCTTCGACTGCGCGGTGCGCGTGGGCGACATGCCCGATTCGTCCTTGGTGAGCGTGCGCCTGGCCGACAACCGGCGTTTGTGCGTGGCCACCCCGGCCTTCTTGGCGCGCCACGGAGTGCCGCAAAAGCCCGCAGACTTGGCCCGGTTTCAGTGCCTGACGCTTTCAAGCGATGCCTCGCAAACGCGGGGCTGGGCCTTCAAAGGGCCGGGCGATGGCTGGGCGTCGGTGGTGCATATCAAGCCCGCAGGGCCGCTGGATTGCTCAGACGGCCAGGTGCTGCACGACTGGTGCCTGGCCGGCCACGGCATCGCTTGGCGCAGCACCTGGGAGGTGCAGTCTGAGGTGGCGGCTGGCCAACTGGTGGCGCTGCTGGAGGACTTTGCCGCCCCGCCCAATGGCATTTACGTGGTGTTTCCTCAGCGCAAACACCTGCCGCTGCGGGTGCGCTTGTGGTTGGACTTTTTAAAACAGCACTTCAGCGTCCCCGGATTTTGGCAAGCAAAAACGGCCTGAGCCACTTGCGGGGCGCAGGCCGTTTGCGGGCTGAGATTACGCGTCTTGGGCTGGGGCGACGCTGTCAAATTCATCGTCCAGGCTGTCGCTTTCCATGGCGGCTATCTCCGCGTATTGAACGGCGTTGAGCTGGTGGCGGTAGGCCAGGTGGGCGTGGCGCGCGACGGCCTCGTAGTGGCCCTCGTCGTCAGCCACTGCGGCTGCTGCATGGTGCTTGGCAGCGGATTCGAAATGGTGCGCCGCCATGCGGTGGTAATCACCGATGGTCTCCATCTCGTCTTCCAACAGGTCTTCGCTTACTGGGGATGCGTTTTCGGTCATGGGATACCTATTCTTTGATAAAGCACGGCGACATGCCGCGCTCCAACAATGAACCGCGCGGGTGAAGCGCCTGTGACGCCTGTGGGGCATTTTGGTGTCCACGCATGGGCGCCGCGCACCCAAGTTTGCGACTTTTTGATACAACTATGTAAAAAAGTCGCGACTAAATAACAAAGTCCTGTCGTTTAGTCGCAAAATACGCGCATGAAGCGTTATCTTGATGACCGCGTCCAGGCCGACTTGGCGCGCAAAATGGTGTTCCTGACCGGCCCGCGCCAGGTCGGCAAGACCACGCTGAGCCGCCAGTTGATCGCGCAGCGCGGCGGCCAGTACCTGAACTACGACATTGCCGCCGACCGCGCCATCATCCTAGGCCAGCGCTGGAGCCCGCAGGCGCCGCTCTTGGTGCTGGACGAAGTGCACAAAATGCCGGGCTGGAAGGCCTGGCTCAAAGGCGTGTACGACGGCAAACCGGCCGATCAGCAACTGCTAGTCACCGGCAGCGCCCGCATGGACACCTTTCGCCAAAGCGGCGAATCGCTGGCCGGGCGCTTTTTTGGCCTGCGCCTGCACCCGATCTCGGTGCGCGAGTGGTGCGAACAGAGTGGCGCCACCCCCGACGGCGCGCTGACGCACCTGCTAGCGCGCGGCGGCTTTCCCGAGCCGTGTTTGGCCGAAAACGACGAAGAAGCCCAGCGCTGGCGCCGCCAGTACTTTGACGGCCTGGTGCGCAACGACGTGCTGGAGTTCTGGCGCATCCAAGAGCTGGGCACCATCCACCTGTTTGCCGAAATGCTGCGCACGCGCGTGGGCTCGCCCCTGTCGCTGGCCAGCATGGCGCGCGACCTGGCGGTGTCGCCCATCACGCTCAAAAAATACCTCGACATCTTGGAGGCGCTGTTCATCGTGTTCGTGGTGCGCCCCTGGCACCACAACATTGGCCGCGCGGTGCTGCAAGCGCCCAAGGTCTATTTTTATGACACCGGCCTGGTGGACGGCGACGAGGGCATCCGCTTTGAAAACCTGGTGGCTACCGCGCTCTACAAGCAAACGCAGTGGCAGCACGACGTGCAGGGCAAAGAAGCCGCTTTGCACTACATCCGCACCAAAGACGGCGCCGAAGTGGACTTCGCCCTGAGCGAAAAGACCCAACTCACCGAACTGGTGGAATGCAAACTCTCCGACGACAAACCCCACCGCGCGCTAGTTCGTTTTGCCAGCGAACAGGCGCCCGTCAAAGCCGTGCAGGTGGTGCGCAACCTGCGGCATTCCTTCACATTAGGGGCGGTAGAGGTCGTGCAGGCGGCGGAGTATTTAAGGGCTTTGGCGGCTTAGAAAGCAGAATAACCCCGACCAATCGGCGAGCGATGTGGATCACGTAAAGCGCTTTAGCAGCGGTTCAAGAGCGGCCTTGCCTATCCAGGCAACGTGATTCTCTGTTTGATTGTTGTGTATATCGAATCCATGATCGAAATGCAGGCCGTTTTTCAATCCTAGTAAATATCGCGCGTGCTGCTCTTCAACCGGGCGAACACTGAATGCCATGGCCGAGGCGCCAACCGAACGTGCGATAGAAATTAGTTCATTTTTGATATCAGTGCTGGACCCACTTTTTTCGATGGCGTGGTGAATTTCAAAGGCTTGACATTGATTCTCTTGAACCGCAGCCTCCAGTAAGGCCTTCAAAAACTTTCTGTGTCTTTCAGCTTTCAATGCACTTCGGCGATCATCGGGATCACATGATCGCAAATTAAAGTAAGGATCAATAAGTACAATTTTTCTAGATACCATCAATATTGGTTTAGCCGCCGCAACGTACGCACTAATGGTTCGTGGAATTAGTGCTCCGCTTGCGTCAGGAAATGCATTTGGATCGGTCAATATTTGATCGAGAGGTTCTACCAAATTGCTAACCTTGCCAGCGGGTCCAATGAGTCGTGTGGCATGTTCGCGCAAATTGGATGCATTCTCTGCCCATGAAAGATTTGGTTTGTACCGCAATGCGTTGGGGAGAATGGCGTGTTGACTTAAAACCAACCATTCCTCTACCGCTTTTTGGTTTAAATCGGAGAGCGACTTCATGTGGTCACGCAACTCACTTCGCCATGCCATTGGAAAGTCGGCAATAAACCGACCATCGGACGGACCAAAAAGCCTTAGTAAACCACTCAGGTCCCGCAGGTTACTAGGGGCTTGCGGATCAATGCCGTAAAGATCATTCATCAAAGATATCCTTTGCACGCTCATCAAAAAATCCACGCGGCCAACGGTCAATGAAGTCGCCTTGCGTACTTACGCGCAATTGCTTGACGGTCGTTGTTCCGTCGGGCTGTGGATCAAAATAAAGCACCGAAACATCTTCTTTTGAAAGTGACAATGGGCTGTTTGATAACTGTTTGCCAAGGGTCGTCTCGCGAATACGGCGCAAGCAGCGAAGAAGCAGGTATTCACTATGCGTTTCGATAATATGCCTTGCGGATCCGCCCCAACTCTTTGCTCGCTCTACCAAAATATCAGCCAACGCTGACTGAAGCGCGGGGTGCAAGTGCAACTCGGGCTGTTGGATAAAACTCTCCTGGGCATACAACGCGGTCAGCACTGGTAGCACGCAGCTAATACCCGTACCCACATCCTCAAACGTCAAGCTTCTCCCTGCGTTGTCTATCAAGGCGCAAACGATCAAAGCTGCGAAAACCTGGTCGTTCGTGCTGCCTGAAAGCTCAGACGGTAAAACGCGGCAAACATCGTAGGTAAGCTGATAGCCTTGGTCCAGAAATAAATGCTCTGATAGGCATCGGTTCACAAAAGTATGTAGTCGTTCAACG
>JARXAU010000180.1 GCA_029865675.1 Rhodoferax sp. | reverse complement strand
GTACCACTCGTGAAAGTGCTGCATGCCGTCTTCCATGGGGCTTTGGTAGGGGCCAACTTCGTTGTCGCCGCGTTGCAGCAGCGCCTTGCGCCCAGCGTCCATGCGTTCAGCGATTTCGTCGTCTTCGGCGCAGGTTTCCATGTAGGCCGCCTGTTGCGCCTCTACAAACTCGCGTTCAAAGGCGGCAATTTCTTCGGGGTAGTAAAACTCGACCATGTTCATGGTCTTGTCCACGCCCGCTGGGTGCAGCGTAGAGACGGTGAGCACGTGCGGATACCACTCCACCATGGTGTGCGGGTAGTAGGTGAGCCAGATGGCGCCAAACTTGGGCGGCACCCCATCGCGGTATTTGAGCAAGGCGTTTTGCCAGCGCTCATAGGCGGGCGAGCCGCCACGCGCATCCGCCTTGCCCAATCGGGTGGCCGCGCCCACGGTTTGCACCGAATAGTGCTGCTTGAACTCCCAGCGAAGGTCTTCGCAGGTCACAAAGTTGCCCAAGCCCGGATGGAAAGGCCCGACGTGGTAGTCCTCCAAGTACACCTCTATAAAGGTTTTCCAGTTGTAGTTGCATTCGTGCATCTCCACGCGGTCGAGCACATAGCCGCCAAAGTCGAGGTCGCCGCGTGGGCCCAGACCGGCAAGCTGTGCTGCAACATGGGCCGAGCCGCCTTCGAACAGCAGGCCGTTCCATTCTTGCAGCGGATAGTTGTTGAGGTTCAGGCATGGGTCCACCGCAAAGTGCGGTGCGCCTATCAATCGGCCGGTCGCTGGCGCTTGGGCGGCGGTGGAGGCACCGCTGTAGGTCCAGCGGTGCAGGGGGCACACAATGTTTCCACTGGCGTTGCCTGCGGCGTTGCCCGGTCCGCCTTGGGGGTTCAGCAGCGAGCCCCGGCCTTTCAAAATCAGCGCTTGACGGTGGCGGCAGACGTTGGACACCAGCTCTATGCCGCTGCCGTTGTGTACCAGGGCGCGGCCTTCTTGCTCATGGGGCAGGGCGTAAAAATCGCCGACTTGCGGAACACTCAAGGTGTGGCCGACATAGCGCGGCCCGTCCTTGAAGATGCTTTGCATTTCTTGCGCATACAGCGCGGGATCGAAATAGCTTGAAACTGGTAGTTGGCTTGCAGCCTGCTGCAGTTGAAGACTTAAATCAGACATGCGAACCTGACCTAAAGACTCCCCACAGGGAGATGCGCACGCGGCGCCAGAAAAAAAGAGCCGGTTACCGCCATGGGTGTCCGGGAGCGAAAGGCAGCGATTGTACTGTTGGGCCGCGCTAGGGCTGCAGGATGCGCGGCCTTAGCGCGGCCTTAGCGCGGCCGCTACGTTGGCCCTGCCGTCTAGGCACTCGCATAAAATCGGCAGCATTGAAGACCACCCACCGCCCTTACCCGGCAGCGCCCACCATGCCCAAGGCCAGCAACCCGTCTCCCGCCAACGATGCGCTGGCCCTGCCGACCCATTACGAAGCGGCGATGCAAGAGCTTGAAACAGTGGTGGCTCGCATGGAGTCAGGTGACTTGCCCCTCGACCAACTACTGACTGCTTACGAACGCGGTGCTGCCTTATTGCAGTTGTGCCGCGACAAACTCCAGGCGGTAGAAAACCAAATCAAGGTGCTCGACAACGGCGTCCTCAAACCCTGGAAAAGTGCGTGAGTACCGCCGCCCATTTTTCGCTGGCCTCTTGGAGCCTCGCCCCACTGTCATTGGTGGAAGACGCGCTTTCGCACTGGGTGACCACGGACGCGTTGCCGGGCCAAGACTGGGGCGCCCCAGTGGAACTGGTGCAATCGATGCGCTACGCGGTGTTGGACGGTGGTAAACGCTTGCGCCCCTTGCTCGTCATGGCAGCTTTTGAGGCGGCGGTGGCACCAAGGACCGATGGGCAAAAGAATGCCGCCCTGCGCGCTGCGTGTGCGGTTGAACTCATCCACGCCTATTCTTTGGTGCACGACGATATGCCCTGCATGGACAACGATGTGTTGCGCCGGGGCAAACCCACGGTGCACGTGCAGTTTGGCGAGGCGGCCGCTTTGCTCGCGGGGGACGCCTTGCAGGCACTGGCATTTGAGTTGCTCACCCCTGCCGATGGCAGCGTGCCTTTGGCTTTGCAGGGCCGCCTTTGCGGCCTGCTGGCGCGCGCAGCAGGCAGCACCGGCATGGCCGGTGGGCAAGCGATTGACCTGGCCAGCGTCGGCAGTGTGCTCGACGAGCAGGCATTGCGCCACATGCACCGGCTCAAGACCGGCGCATTACTGCAAGCAAGTGTCGCCTTGGGCGCTGCCTGTGGAGAAGCAAGCGACCAGGCGCAGCGGGCGCTGAACGCCTTCGGGCAAGCGTTGGGTTTGGCGTTTCAGGTGGTGGACGACGTGTTGGACGTAACTGCCGACTCAGCCACGCTGGGCAAGACCGCAGGCAAAGACGCGCAGCACGACAAACCCACTTATGTATCCCTAATGGGTCTTGAGCGCAGCCAACGTTATGCGCAAGACTTATTGACCCAAGCCCATGCGGCACTTCTCGACAGCGGATTGAAGGACACGGCTGCGCTGGCCGCACTGGCGGATATGGTGGTTCACCGGAGCCATTGAGTCGCCCGCTGTGAATTTTTCATTACACTGAGATCGTGATGCCTACATTGACAAACCCTGCCGACCTAGACCTGCCCATGCCTCATTCCATGCACCCTCGCGCACCGCTGCTGCCTAGCATCCACAGCCCGCTTGACATGCGGCGGCTTGCCCGCTCGGACATGCGGGCCCTGGCCGATGAGGTAAGGGCCTACTTGCTCGATAGCGTCTCCAAGACCGGTGGCCACCTCAGCTCTAACTTGGGCACGGTGGAACTGACCGTGGCGCTGCACTACGTGTTTAACACTCCGGTAGACCGCGTGGTGTGGGACGTAGGGCACCAGACTTATCCCCATAAGATTTTGACTGGGCGGCGTGAGCGCATGGCCACCCTGCGCCAGCTCGGTGGCTTGAGCGGCTTTCCACAGCGCACCGAAAGTGAATACGACACTTTTGGCACTGCGCATTCCAGCACGTCGATTTCGGCGGCCCTGGGCATGGCGATGGCAGCCAAGATCAAGGGCGATGACCGCTACTCGATCGCAATCATTGGCGACGGTGCGCTCACGGCAGGCATGGCCTTTGAAGCCTTGAACAACGCAGGGGTAGAGGACTGTCGATTGCTCGTCATTCTCAACGACAACGAGATGAGCATCAGCCCGCCCGTGGGCGCCCTGAACCGCTACTTAGCACAGCTCATGAGCGGACAGTTCTACGCCAAGGCCAAAAGCATGGGCAAGAGCGTGCTCAAGGGCGCACCCACGCTGTTTGAACTGGCCAAGCGGATTGAGGAGCACGCCAAAGGCATGGTGGTGCCGGCCACCCTGTTTGAGCAGTTTGGCTTCAACTACATCGGGCCGATTGATGGCCATGACCTGGACTCCTTAATCCCCACCCTGGAAAACATTCGCCACCTGACTGGCCCGCAGTTTCTGCATGTGGTGACGAAAAAGGGCCAGGGTTACGAGCAGGCAGAAGCCGATCCAGTGGCCTACCACGGCCCCGGCAAGTTTGATCCCGCAGTCGGCCTGCAAAAGCCCACCACCGCACCCAAGGCGACGTTTACCCAAGTGTTTGGCCAGTGGTTGTGCGACATGGCCGCACACGACGAACGGCTGGTGGGAATTACCCCAGCCATGCGGGAGGGCTCGGGTTTGGTGGAGTTTGAAAAACGCTTTCCCGCGCGGTATTTCGATGTCGGTATCGCGGAGCAGCATGCGGTCACCTTCGCTGGCGGGCTTGCCACCGAAGGCCTCAAACCGGTGGTTGCAATCTATTCCACATTTTTGCAGCGCGCCTACGACCAGGTGATCCATGACGTGGCGATTCAAAACCTGCCAGTCGTATTTGCCTTAGACCGCGCGGGCCTGGTGGGCGCTGATGGCGCGACGCATGCAGGCGCCTATGACATTGCTTTTTTACGCTGCATACCGAACATGGCCATTGCCTGCCCCGCCGACGAACGCGAGTGCCGCCAACTGCTCAGCACCGCCTATGCGCAAAACCAGCCCGTTGCTGTGCGCTACCCGCGCGGCAGCGGCGCGGGCGTGCCAACCCTGGCAGGACTGGATGCGCTGCCGTTTGGCAAGGGAGAAGTTCGACGCCAGGGCGAGCGAATTGCAATATTGGTTTTTGGCACCTTACTCCAGCCGGCGCTGGCTGCGGCCCAGGCGCTCAATGCGACTGTGGTCAACATGCGCTGGGCCAAGCCACTGGACACGGAACTTCTCCTCGAAGTGGTCAAAACGCACGCCGCTTTGGTCACCGTGGAAGACGGCGCCATCATGGGCGGAGCCGGTAGCGCAGTGCTTGAGGCCTTGCAGACTGCGCAGCTGCCACTGCCTGTGCTGCAGTTGGGTTTGCCCGATGTGTTTATCGAGCACGGCGACCCGGCTAAGCTGATGACCCTGCAAGGTTTGGATGCAGCGGGCATTGAGGCGTCCATCCAGGCGCGATTTGCCGCCTGATCCGGTTCATTCCAAAGGACATTCACTCTCCCACGATGCGCTGGGCGGGTCGGCCGGAGTTTGCGCTCGTGAGGCCTTTAGGCGCTGACTACGATCGGCTCGCGCGGCCCGCCAAGAAGTGGGTGGTGACGTTGCCTATTCCCTTGCACAGCACTTCACCTGCGGCTTCCATCAGGAACTTGCCTTCTAAGGCTGCGTAGGTGGCAGGGGCTACTTGTACCCGACCAGGGTGCGCGGTGGACTCCATGCGGCTGGCGGTGTTGACGGTATGGCCCCAAAGGTCATAAGAGAACTTGTTGAACCCGATGACCCCTGCCACCACCGGCCCGGAGTTGATACCTATGCGCATGTTTAATGATCGGCTGTGCTCTTGGTTGAACGCAGCCAAGTCTTCAAACATCCCCAGCGCCATCTCAGCGCAGATTTCAGCATGGTCCGACCGGGGGATGGGCAGGCCGCCAGCCGCCATGTAAGCGTCGCCAATGGTTTTGATCTTTTCCAGACCCAGGGCGAGCGCGCGCGTGTCAAAACGGGTGAAAAGGTCATTGAGCAGTCGTACCAGCTCTGTGGCAGAAATCTGGGAGCTCATGTCGGTAAAGCCGATGAGATCGCTAAACAGGATGGAGACTTCGGGGTAGTTCCCCGAAATATTCTGCTCGCCACGCATGAGCCGCTCGGCAATAGGCCTTGGCAAAATATTGAGCATGAGCTTTTCGGTTTTGAGTTGCTCAAACTCCAGGCG